>JACCTQ010000233.1 GCA_013812265.1 Actinomycetota bacterium | reverse complement strand
TAGGACTTTGTCACTCACGGCGTGGAAACAGGAGGAGCTGGTGGAGGTCGATTGCTTGTGAGCAGGTGCGGCAGTGGCCGTCCCAACAGCGCAGGAGGGGCTGCAGGAACAACACCGCCTGCGGGAGTGTCAGGCCGGCCGCAGCGCTTTTGGGCAGAGCCGTTCGAGCGTGAGGAAGGCGTGGGCGCAGGTGACAAGAGCGCAGTGGTGGTGGAAGCCGAGGTAGCTGCGGCCCTCGTAGTGGTCGAGCCCGAGCTCGCCCTTGAGCTGGCGGTAGTCGAGCTCGACCGCCCAGCGCAGGCGCGCGAGCCGGGCCAGGCGCTCGGGCGGGGTGTCTGGGGGGAGGTTCGAGAGCCAGTAGTCGCAGGGCGCCTCCTCCCCCGCGGGCCACTCGACGACGAGCCACTCCTGCCGCGGCGGCTCGTGGTCATGCAGGACGGGGTGGGCGGCGGCGACGCGCACGAGCGCGAAACGGCTCACGACCTGCTCGCCGGCGGGGGTGGTGCGGCAGGAAAGCCGCTGCCAGGCCTGCTCCGGCAGGCGCAGGGCAAGCGCGCGCACCGACTCGGGCTTTCGGTCGGGACGGGCAACCCGCGGCGGGCGCCCGCGTCCGGTTCCCTCCGGCACGGCGAAGCTCGTTTCGGGGCCGAAGGCGCCCAGGTTGGGCGAGACGGCGACCAGGTACTCGAGCCCATCCTCCTCGAGCGCACCCCGAAAGTCGCTGTCGTCGCCGTAGGCCGAGTCGGCGAGAACAGGCGCGGACGGGATCTCCCAGCCTGCCGCCTGCAGGGCGAGCGCGCGGGCAAGCTGCGGCTTCGTCCGGAACTCGAGTTCGGCAGGGATCTTCGCCCGGGCGCGCCGCTCTGGGTCGGCGCACCACTCCTCAGGCAGATACAGCGCCCAGCCCAGGGGAAGGCTGCCCCGCTCACCGAGCGCGTGCACCGAGACGGCGATCTGGCAGTTGCCGATCTTGCCGAGAGTGCCCGAGTACTGCCGCTTCACCCCCGGGGAATGCTTGCCGTCTTTGGGGATGCCGGTGTCGTCGACGATCCAGGCACAGGCCGCCAGCTCAGGCGCGACCCGCTCGGCGCAGGCGCGTATAAGCAGCGTCGGATCCCAAGGCGAGTCGGCCAGAAACTGCTGCAGCGACTCGTACTCGGCCGCGTCCCCGCCAAGGCGAAACAACGTCGGCTGCAGGCTCTTTCTGCCCCCGTGCTCGACCAGGCCACGCACGTACACAAGCGCGTTCTCGCGCCGACGGGGATGGCCGAGCCCCGCCGCCATCTCCTCCACAAACCCAAGCAGACGCCCGCGCGCGTCGGTCGCAGGCATCTCGAATGCGACTGCTGCTTCCATCCTCTCCTCCTTCGAACGATGACCACCGATGCGGACACCGTTCGACGGGCAGGCAGAGGACCCTCTATCCCACTAACAAAGTCCTACTAAGTAAGCTCGCCGTCTGCGGCGCGCCACGCGAGCGGCTTGGTCCCGGCGCCGCGCCAGGCCATCAGAGGCTCCACACCCTACCTACGGCCGCAGGGATCGGAGAGTAGTGGTCTGTCGCGCGCATCCGTGCCTGGCGCTCGGAAGCACAATCGGCGCCTCGGCGCGGCACGATGCGAGCTCCGATGCGCACCGCGTTGTCCCAAGCCGCCAGCGAGTGGCTCGCGGCTGCCCAGGCGGGCATCGTGCGAACGCGCTCCGGCGAGAGGTACAAGCCGTCCGCTCTGCGCGCCTATGAGCAAGCGCTTCGTACGCGCGTGCTGCCCGAGCTCGGCCACGTGCGGCCGGCCGGCGTGTCGGTTCCGCCATGCCGGTTCACCCGCGACGCAGCGTGCCGAGTGAGCGGAAACCAGGATACGTGAGCGAAGGCATACGCGACCCCCGGGGCTTTTAGCGCGGCCGCCCGAGGCGTGCGGCTCAGCTAGGATTTACAGGCTAGCGATCCGCACCGGTTTGACGGCGACAAATGCGTTTAGCCATGCGATTCCTGAGTGACTTCGCACGAACGCATCGCCTTGTCAAGGGGTCCTGAGGACCTATGATTGAGGGGACAAATCAAAGGCCGGGCGACGCTCGACACGTCCCCGGCCGTGGCACCGGAAAGGATGGTTCCGATGCACGAGCAGGATAGGTCTATGAAGGAGATGCTTGCCGAGTACGTCTCCGGGCAAGCGGGTTGGCGTGCTGACAAGGCGGACCAGTATCCCGAGGACGACCGCAACCAGCGATCCGCGGACGCGTTGTGGGCGCTTGCGGAGCACGTCGAGCGTCTGCCGGACGACGACCCGAACCTCCAGGCGCTCGCGGCGCTGCACGAGCCTTGGCACACGGACGTTTTCATCTCGTCGGAGGAAACTGGGTACATGCTCTTGCGGTTTGGCTTCGATTCCGGCCACCCGCTCCCGGACTTCGATGACTTCCTGACCGCTTTCACGAGCACGCTGATCGCTGCGGTCGTCAAGGCAGAGCACGAAGAGGCTCAGAATGACTAGCGCCAAGTGCAACGACCGGAGGCCAGCCCTGTCCGAGTCGCTGATACCGGCGACGACCTCTTGCGCGCGCTCACGCCGTACGCCGCCCCGTCGCCGTAGATCGGGAACTGGGCTTGTATCGGCTGGCGGTCCAGAGACGAGGAGCGCGTAGGCAGGAGGGCCGCGTACATCGGGAGCCTTGAGCACTGGCTGGCATTCTCGCGCGGCCAGAGCTACATGTGTCGGGATGGCCCCGCGCACAGCGAAAGCCCCACGTGCCGAGGCGATCGTCGTCCGCCACCGGCGCGCCTGCGTGAGCCGCGCCGGCGATCCGTGCAGCTGCCGGCCCGGCTACCAGGCTCAGGTCTGGTCGCCGGCCGACCGAAAGACAATCCGCAAGACGTTCGCAAGCCTGCGGGACGCGCGAGCGTGGCGCTCGGAAGCACAATCGGCACTTCGGCGCGGCACGATGCGAGCTCCGACGCGTACCGCGTTGTCCCAAGCCGCCAGCGAGTGGCTCGCGGCCGCCCAGACGGGCATCGTGCGAACGCGCTCCGGCGAGAGCTACAAGCCGTCCGCTCTGCGCGCCTATGAGCAAGCGCTTCGTACGCGCGTGCTGCCCGAGCTCGGCCACCTGCGGCTGTCGGCGGTGACCCGAAACGCGATCCAGGATCTGACCGATCGGCTTGTCGCCGAGGGGCTCTCTGCCTCCACCGTGCGCAATGCCGTTTTGCCGCTACGGGCCATCTACCGTCGCGCGCTCGCGCGCTCGGAGGTGGCAATCAACCCCACCCTCGGGCTTGCGCTTCCCGCTGTTCGGGGACGGCGGGAGCGTGTGGCGCGCCCGGCGGAAGCTCGCGCGCTGGTCGAGGCGCTTCCCGTCGCCGACCGAGCCCTGTGGGCGAGCGCGCTCTATGCCGGCCTTCGCCGCGGCGAGCTGCAGGCGCTTCGCTGGCAGGACGTCGACTTCGAGGCAGGGCTGGTTCGTGTGGAGCGAAGCTGGGACGCGAAGGCGGGACCGGTGGCCCCCAAGAGTCGGGCCGGTCGGCGGCGAGTCCCGCTGGCGCAACCGCTACGCGCTTACCTTGTCGCGCACCGCCTACGCAGTGAGAACAGCAGTTCGGACGCGCTCGTCTTCGGGGCAGGCGAGCAGCTGGCGTTCAGCGAGGCCGTTGTCCGCCGTGCGCGCGCTGCCTGGAAGCAAGCGAAGCTCGAGGCGATCGGCCTGCACGAATGCCGGCACACTTACGCGGCCTTCATGATCGCCGCCGGCGTGAACGCGAAGGCGCTCTCGTCCTACATGGGACATTCGAGCATCACGGTCACGCTCGACCGGTACGGTCACTTGATGCCGGGCAGCGAGCTTGAGGCGGCCGAGATGCTGACGAGCTACCTGCAGAGAGACGGCTGCGCCCCGAAGCATGGCGCCAAGCTGCTGGGCCAGTCACTCGCTCGCGAGCAGTAGGTCAGCCTTTCTTCGAGCGGCACAGCGGCGCCGAGCTGGAGGTATGAGCCGCGCCGCTTGAGCGCACGCCTGCGGGGCATGCAGCGCCACCGAGAGCCGGTGACGGTCGAGTGGATCGCCGAGGCAGGAGGCATCTCCGTCGCGGGTCCTGGAGCTGTTGAGCAAGGCGCGATCGAACTCTTCGGCAAGGACCTGAGCGACTCGGCGATCGCCTACCGCATGCGGCGAGACAGAGAGCTAGGCGATGCGAGCGCGCGCCCCTGTGCGGAGGCGGGCTGCCCGCGGGCGCTTCCGGCGGCTGCGAGCACGCGGCGGCGCTACTGCAACTTCCATCTCGCTCCACATTCGCGCATCCGCCCCTTCCGAGAGCGCCGCCGCAGCGCGTTACGACGCCGCGCCGCGGTTCGTGCGGCGACCGCCGACCCCAGACGCGAGTGAGGGACGGCTTTGCTGCGTCTCCACGCCGTACGTAGCCCCGGGTTGTGAAGTCGCAAGAGTCGCGGCCCGGCCCCTCGTCGGCGGCGCGCGGCGCATGTGCGCTCCCGGCTCTTAGCGACTCGACTGGCGCGAGCGCGTACGGTGTCGCGGTGGAGATCGACCTCACCGCCGCAGCACGCCCGGGCGACCCACAGGAAGTGCGCGCATGGCTCGCCGATCAGCGCGTCTTTATCTCGTCCGCCATGTCGGACACTGGCGAAGAGCGACAGGCCGTTGCGGCGGCGATCAACGCCGAGGGCGCGCGACCGGTGTGGTTCGAGGAACTGGGGCGCGACGCTTCGAGCGAGGAGGCGTATCTCCTGGGTGTGGACTCGTCAACGATCTATCTGGCGATCCTCAAGAACCTGTACGGCACTTTGCTCCCGAGCGGATTCTCACCGACGGAGGAGGAGTACATGCGCGCACGCGAGGGCGGCAAGCGCATCCTCGTGTACGTCGCAGCGGACGAGTCCACTCGCGAGGGCCATCTGCGCCGCTTCATCGATCGGGTTCGCGTCTTCGTGACGACCGAGAGCTACGCTGGCGTCGACGACCTCGTTCGGCGTCTCCGCCGACGGCTGCACGAGCTCGCGGCGGAGCGTCTCTCGCCGTGGGTTAAGCTCGGGCGCTACGTCTTTCGCGCCGACCTGATCGACGACTCCGGCGATACCGTCTCGCTCCAGGCCCGCGTCAGCGAGGACATCGCACACGCGCTCGAGCAGGCGCGCGACCGGCGCTGGGGGCGCGAGCGCATGCGGCTTACGTACGCGTCCCGCGTGGTCGAGGGCGAGATCGCGGCCGTGCGGCGGACGACTCGCGCTGGCGGTGCGTCGATGCTCGAAGTGAGGCTCGAACGAGTCACACCGCCCCAGGCGAGCGGGCTGCGCAGCGGCATCAGCGGGATGTCGCCCGCGGAGGTCGTCGAGTCAGGCTTGCGCCGCCTGCTCTTCGGAGAGCCTCTCCCGGCACCGGCCGCCGGCCTCTCGTTCATGGCCGACCCGGGCGTCGACGCCGACGATCTCGCCCAAGCGTTCGACCTGCCTACCGAGGTCGTCGACGCGATCGTCCGACTCGTAATCACCGAGGGGCTCGTCGGCTCGGGCAACGCGACCCGTATCCTCGCTCTCTCGGTCGGCCCGCGGAACGGCGGCTCGCGCCGAGTTGCGCTCGAGTGGGAGGATGCGGGGCAGTACGCGGGCGCTTCGCCTGCCCGACGCCGGATCGAAGGCAACTGGCAACGGCGCTGAACCAGCCCTCAGGCGAAGCGGGCGGGTTCGCGGCGGGGAGCGCGTTCAGACGCTCGATCTTGTGTTTGTTCTGCACCCGTAACGCGAGCCTCGCGAACGTCTCGATCTCACCGGCGGTCACCCGCTTGTCGCATCCCAGAGTCGGGCCCGCGCGAGCGCGAAAGTCCCGCGGCCCCGGTCAGGCGGCTTCAGCGGCGACCGGGAAGATGTACTTGTTCACGGCCGCGTCCGGCACGTCGTCGATGTGCTGCGGGTCGCGGGCGAGCAGCTCCGTCGAAAACTGCATCCCGAAGATGTCGACGTGGAGCGGGAGGATCTCCGTGCCGTCATGGCGGTAGAGCGGGTACCAGTACCTCGCCTGAACGGTCGCGTGGGGCACAGCATCGCGGCCGAGGAGCAGCCAGCCGGGTCGATCGCTCAGCCTGCCGCGAACGATGTCGCGCAGCTCGTCGAACCGCGCGTCGTAGGCGAGCGTGGGGCCGTGATCGAGGTAAATCAGCTCGAGACCGATCTTGTAGAAGGCCCGCATCAGGCGGTGGTAGGTGTCAGCGCCGATCCGCTCGGTCCTGAAGTGCATCGTGAGACCGGCCGCCGCCGTGATCGGTGAACGCGTCGTTGCCGAGCTCGTCGAAGACGACGTGGCCGAACGCCGGCGAACTCACCCTCGCGTTCTTCCACTCCGTGGCCGGAACGCGGCCGGCTCGTGTGTGCAGGTTCATGATCGTCCGAAACTGGAGAATCGGCGGGAAGTTGACGAGCGCCTGGTCGATCACCGACAGCGCCCGCCGGTTGCACTTGTCGCAGATTACGCCGGCCGGCAGAACCTTCTCGTCCACGTTCCCGAGACCGCGTGAGAAGACATGCTCCTCCGCAGCGAAGCGCCCCGTTGAGCCTCGGCAGAACAAACAGCCTTCTGGATGAAGCGGCCCAATCATCTTGCTGCCACGCTACCCGCTGGTACGGATGCGTCCTTGCGGAATCGTGGTCGCCGCGTCTACGGGGGCGCCACAGTGGTCGTGGCCCGCGAACGGGAGAGCCTACGGTGATCTGGGGGATCGAAGCGGAGTGCCGGGGGCGGCGCAGGTACACCTACGGATCTCGCCGTGTAGCGGTTGTTGTCTCCGGTTGGCTTCGGGGTCACGCGACTCGTCATCGTGTCCGTGCGGCGGCAGCGCCGCTTCCCGTTTCGGGCGGACGGGCGTTCGGGTACGCAGTCGGCGAGCGGCCGCGCCGCTCAGGCGAGCAGCGGGATCGCCCGCAGCTGCGCGAGCGCGTGCCCGAAGCGCTCGCGCCACGGCCAGCGGGCGGGCAGATGCAGCGTGCGGCGACGCCCGCTGCGGGTAATGCGACCGGGAAGCGTCAGGTAGCGGCGGCGGATCGTCTGGGCGACGATCGGACCGTGGAGCTCCAGCCCCAGGCGCGCGAGCCAGCGCAGCAGGTTGTGGGCCAGGCAGCTGACCAACAGCCAGGCGGCGTTGGCGGAGAAGTGGCCAGAAGGAGCGTGGTTGAGTCCGGAGCCCTCCTTGAGATCGCGGATCGCGAGCTCGATCTGCGCGTGGCGCCGGTGATCGAGCTCGACCTCGGCCAGCGGCTCCTGGCGGTCGGTGACGAAGGGGTGGTGGCGCCAGTCGGGAAACAGCTCGGCCTGCGCGCCCACGAGCCGTGTGCGGCGCACGATCAGTCGCCGTCCGCGCAGCGTCCCCTCCGCGATCTCGGCCACTCCCTGGGGCGGGTAGTCGGCGAGCGGCTGCCAGTGCGCTTCGGGAATCGCCCCGATCGCCTCGCGCACGTGTGCTTGCTGGGTCACGCCGATCGAGTAGCGGACGCCGTGGCGCTCGAGCGCGGCAATCGTGGCGTTGCTCCAGAAGCCGGAGTCGGCGCGCACGCTCAGCGTGTCCGCGGCATTCAGGCGCCGCACACGCGCCACCAGCTCGCGCACGAATCGCTCGGCGCCGCGCTGGCTCGAAGCCGAGCCCTTGCGCATGCGCGCGTGCAGCACCTCGCCGGTGTCGGCGCGCGTCGCCAGCAGCGGGTGGTAGCCGCGCCGCTTCGTGTAGCCGAAGCTCGCACCCTGTTTGCCATGCCCAGCGACCTCGACGACGGTCGAGTCGAGATCGATCGTGAGCGGCTGCCTACCCGGCCCGGCGCCGGCCGCCCATGCCCGGCCGATGATCGTCTCCAAGGCACGGTCGAGCTGGCGCACGTGTCCAAAGCTGAAGCAGCGCAGAAACGTGCCCAGGGTCGAGGGCGCCATCACCCGGTGGCAGAGCACGCGCTCGGTCTCCCCGCAGCGCAGCACGTTGGCGTCGTCGATCGAGTCGCCGCCGATCAACGCCGAGCCCACGAGCGTCAAGAGCTTGCGACCCGGCCGAGCCGCGCCCGCGCGCCCGCCCAGGTCGACCGTCTCGTCCACGATCGCCTCGACCCCCAGCCGCTCGGCCAGCGTGCTGGCGAGGACGAGTCCGGCGTTGGCGACTGCCCGCTCGTCGTCGAAGGCAATCGCCAGCCGCTCCAGCTGCCCCTCGCCACCCTTCCGACGGCTCTGTTTCGTCGTCACCATGTGGGTGACCTCCTGACGGCAGGACCCGCGGCTGCCGATACAGCCCGTCTTGCCTGCTCAGGAGGTCATTTTGGGCAACAGCTCGGACGGCGCCTCACGGGTGAAACGGTGGATTGA
>JACCTQ010000232.1 GCA_013812265.1 Actinomycetota bacterium | reverse complement strand
GGCGGGGGCGGCGGCGTGCCGTCGAGACTGATGTGCACGGTCGCTCCCGTGGGCGAGACGCTCTGCGTCTTGATAGCGACGCTGTACGCAGGATCGACGAAGGTTCTTCCAACCGGCAGCGGCGCGTCGGCGAAGGTCTCCGTCTCGGCGGTCGCATCCAGCAGGTAGGAGGGAACGAGGTCGAAGTAGTCGCCGGCAAGGCGGATGCTGACGCCCTGGACCGCGGGATCACCCGGACTGAAGTTGTCGAAGAGCGTCCCGTAGGGCTGGCGGAACTCGAGGTAGTACCACGAGCCGCCGCGTGGAATGCGGAGCACCTGCACGCCAGGATTGGCCCACTCCTGCGGCGCAATCGTGTACGTGCCTGTCGTCATGACCGTCTGCCGGTTCCCCTGGCCGATCCACCCGAGCTGCGCCTTGTGCCAGTTGTTGAAGTGGCGCGTCCCCGACCCCATGACGTCGAAGGGGTCGCCGTACTCGGTCGAGCTGCAGGTCGGCCCGATCGGTGCCTTCGCTCCAGTGCTGTCCTGGCAGTACATGGCCCCGGAGTGATGGGAGCCGAGGTTGTGCCCGAGCTCGTGTGCGGCCACTCGCAGCGCGAAGACCCCGTTCAGCCAGGCGCTGTTCCCGGGCGCGTTTGCCAGACCGAGAAAATTGCATCCGGTGCGGGGGAAGGCATAGACGATGTGGTCGTACCCCGTGAGGTCAACACCCGCGTCCTGAGCCGCCGCCTGCGCGGCGACGGTCCAGTCGCCCACATTGCACACACCTCCCCCACCCTCGAGCGGGATCGTGTACCAGCCGAAGACGTCCCCATCGGTCCGAACCTTGCCGACGAACGAGACCTGCCCGAACGACTGCTCGAGGTAGTACGCGCTGACGGAGTTGGAGTTCGTGAACATGACGCCGCGCGCCTGGTCGACCGTCCACGGCTGGCTCTGGTCGTTCCTGAAGTTGATGAGAACCACGGCAGCCCGCCTGGCGCCCGCGAGACTTTTCTTGGCGCCGGCGATCGCGCGAAGCTTCTGGACGCCGCCGCTCGCGACGATGAAGCGGTTACCGCTGCGGTGTCCTCGCAGGCGGAGGCGGGCTCCGCCGAGAGTTCGCGGGCGCGAGCCCTTGAAGTCGAGCCCGATCCGACCTTTCGGTGTCCTGAGCTTGTAGAAGTACGTGGCTTTCCCACGCCTGAAGTCGTCGCCATGAGTGACCTCGAGAATCCCGGTGAGTGTCACCGAAGCCGTCCGGCCGGGATGAGCTGCAACTGCTTCGGAGGCGAGGCCGAGCGCCAGCCCGCCGACCAGTATCAGTGCGCGAAAGAGGCTTCTGGATGCCATGCGGTGAAAGACGACCGCGGAGGTCGCTGGAATCTGGTTCTCAGCCGCACAGCGGATTCCTGCGTCGCGAGCTATCCTCGCGCGGCGACCGCGGGTCGCCCCAGGAGAGGTGTCCGAGTTGGCCTAAGGAGCGCGACTGGAAATCGCGTACCTGCTGAAAGGTGGGTCGCGGGTTCGAATCCCGCCCTCTCCGCTCGTTCGACAGGGGCTCCTCCGAGAGCCCCTCGAGCGGTCAGCCTAGGAAATCTCCAGCTCGAGCTTCATGCCGGCCTCCTCGTGCCCCGGCACCGAGCAGTACAGCTTGTACGTCCCGCTGGCGAGCGTAACGTCCACCGATCCCGTCTGACCGGGATCGACGAGCGGCGTGGCGGCGTCGTCCAGGCCAGGGCCCTCGAGCACCAGATCGTGCGCCGCCTGTCCCGTGTTCTCGAGTTTGAACGTGTAGTCACCGGCGCTCAAACTCTTCCCGGGAAGCTCGAACTCGAACTCGCTGCCGGCGACCTCCACCGTCCGCCGGGCTCCGCCAGGACGGGGCTCCTTCTCTTGCCCACCGGTCGTCTCACCGCGAGGGGCGGCCTCGCCTCCAGAGCCCTCGGCATGAGCTGCTTCGTCTCCTTCCTCCTCCTGGCCGAACACGTTCACGGCGCCCATCATGCTGACGAAGAGAATGAGCGTTGCCAGGATGAAGAGGCGCAGCCCAGCGCGGCCGGGGAAGTCCGGGCGGTAGCGCGGAATCAGGAGCGCCGAGGTCACGGCAAAGACGATGAAGATCCCGGCCACGACACCGAGACCGATCCTGTCTCCGGTGGCGAGGCCGAGCAGCACGGGCGCAAACTAGCACGGCTCGACGGAGGCCACGCCTCCCCCGTAGCAGCTACACGAGTTCCTCCAGCAGGGTGTCCAGCCGGTGCCATTTCGGGCTCACGGTGCGGTTTCCGGGAGCGTCGAACCAGGCCAATATCAGGTTCGCCCCGTACTTGGACAGGGCCAGCCAGCCGCCCTGCTGGTCGCGAACCCAGTAGATGCCCAGGTCGTCCGGTTTCGCGTCCTCGAGCAACGCCTCCACTGCTCGATTCTTGCCGTTGAACAGATAGATCTCGAACCCGCCGTACAGCTCGCGAAGCTCAAACGGCAGCGCAAGGATCGTCGTTCCCGGCTTCGCGTCCCCCGACGGCGAGAGCTGAACCCCGCCGCGCCTGTACACGTGCTGGATGACCTGCGCGCTCGTGAGCTCCGGCTCCTCCTCTCCTCCACAGCCCCCGAGAGCAAGGAGGCCGACCGCCGAGATAAGCACGGCCGTTGCGGCCGCCGGCCACCGTGCACTCATGGGGGAAACACTAGGAAGCAGGTCTGTCGACGCGTCGGAGAGCGCTACAGCTCGTCTTCGTCGGCGGTCGCGAGATTGTCGCCGTGCTCGTCCAGCTCATCGTCGTCGTCGCCCTCGGCGGTCTCGGCGACCCCACCGCCGCCCAGGAAGCCGGGGTCGTCCTGTTCGACTTCCTCGTCCTCTTTCGGTTCGTCCCAGCCACTCGTCATAGATGCCTCCTTTGCGGGTCTGATGTCCTGCGCGGGTTCTGCCCGATCTCGATGAATCATGCACGCCGTCAGACGAATCCGACCTCACGCACGCGGAGGGCTGGGCCATAGTAGGCCGCACGGCTAGCCGGGGAGCCAGCCTGCGCGGTATCCCGTCGGCTCGGGCTCCGGAAACCGGGCGTATGCCTGGTCAACCTCAGTCGTCTCCTGCTCGACGCCGACGCCATGCCGGAGAGCAGCCTCGTCCACGGTGTAGCCACCCCAGTTCTCGCCCGCCTGGTGCTCACGTGCGCCGACGGCGAGGACGACGCACGGCGCGTCTGCGCCTCCGACGATTACGTGCTTCGTCTCGGCAGGGCAGTGCACGAAGTCCCATTGCCGCAATGGCCGCTCCTCGCCCTCGATGATCAGTAGCGCCTCGCCGGAGAGGACGAAAAACTCTTCCTGATCTGCTTCCCAGTGGTACATGCCGATCGGCTCGCCAGGCCCCAGCACGTAGAGGCTGACCCCGAGCTGAGAGAACTCCGGCTCACCTTCAAAGCGGCATCGCAATCCGCGCCCCTCATGTTCGCGCCACCGCGCCGCGCGCGCATTGAGCACGAACCAGCCGTCCCCCTTCGGGACGAGCCCGTGCTCCGTCTGCTCGAGCGGGGCCTCCGGAACCATCGCCTGAGCATAGAGCTCGTCTTCGACGAGCGGCGTCAGGCGCGACGGGCACACGCGGCGCACTCGTACCGCCACCCGCGCCTGGTAGATCGAGTTGCTCAGCAGGACGAAAAGAAAGGCCCTATGTACAGGGCCCTTCAGTGTGGGCGGAACTTGGCGGTGCGCAAACCACACGGTGAGCGCCGAGCCGCTGTTTGCGAGCCGGTGCCGCGCTCCAAGCTAGCGTGTGGCCGTTGACGCGGTATTCGGACGAAGAGGCTGCTGCTCTCTACGAGCTGCTCAACCCTTGGGGGTCGAGCGACAACTTCTGTCTGGCCATGGTGATGGAGGCGAGGTCGGCGCTCGATGTCGGCTGTGGTACGGGAGCGCTGCTGCACCGAGCCCGCGAAGCAGGGCATACCGGACGGCTGTGTGGACTGGATCCTGACGATGCGAGCCTGAACGTGGCGCGGCGCCGTGCCGACATCGAATGGGTCTCCGGCACCGCAGCCTCGATGACGTTCGTCCGTGAGTTCGAGCTCGCGCTCATGACGGGTCACGCATTCCAGGTGCTCGTCGCCGACGAGGAGGTGCGCGACTCGCTCGCTGCGATTGGCCGAGCGCTCGTCGACGGCGGTCGCTTCGCGTTCGAAACCCGCAATCCCCTCGCACGGGCATGGGAGCAGTGGAATCCGGAGAACGCAATCGACGTCGTCGACCCATCGGGACGGAAAGTCCGCATCTGGCACGAAGTGGAGGCAGTCGCCGAGGACGTCGTCACGTTCACCGAGACGACGGGCGGCCGGGACGGAACGCAGTTGCGCGTCGATCGTGCCAGCCTGCGCTTCCTAGATGTCGACGCTCTTGGGGACTTCCTCGCGGACGCCGGGTTCACGATCGAGGTGCAGTACGGCGGCTGGTTGCGTGAGCCGCTCGAACCGACAAGTCCCGAGATCGTCACCATCGCCCGAACCGAGCCTGAATAGGCAGCACTCGCCGGATAGTTACGCCCACGGTTTGCGCAATGTCCGAAAAAGTGGCCAACTTGTCAGTTGCGAACCTCAAGCGGCGAGCCACCCGCCACCGCGACCTTCGAGTTGTTTGGCGAGAAGCTCCAGATCCTCTTCCAGGACTCTCTACAGTCTCTTCGCGTTTCAGATGAGTCCGTCCAACCAGGCTCAAGGAGAACAAGCATGACGGCAAAGACGGCAAGCCCGGAAGCGACCATGGGAGACACGGTCGCAGATCAGCTACGAGCGCACGGAACACGAGGCGTCCTCGTTCAGATGGCGCGACGCGGGCAGATCATCCAACTGCGCTGCGAGATGCCGAAGTGCTACTGCCACAAGGGGCGGGGCTACTTCGAGCCGAGATCCAATCCACTACCGGACTGGGCACCCTCGCCGGACCACTACCCCAGGCTCAAGGCCGATGGTGGGCATCTCGTCCCCTGGAATGTCCGGCTCTCGCACGTCCTCTGCAACCGAGAGGACTATGGGTGGCGTATGAGGATTAGACGGATGCTTGAGAAAGGGATGTCACTCGAGGAGATCGCCGAGAACCTGAACCACAAGCGGATCCGGAGGCCGCATGGTAGCGCCAAGTGGTCGGCGATGACCGTGCGGAAGGCGTTCGTCTCCTAGGCAAGGGTGTTCGGGTACGTCGGTTCCTTCTCCTTGCGGCAAATGGTTACGGTCGCGGCTACGCACGGATTGTGATGCCTGTTTCCTCGCGGTCTTACTCCACGCCCGCCGTTGTGCCCGAGCTCCACCAGCGAATTTTCTTAGCAGAGCCTTAGCAGCGTACTACCAGCCTCGCCTACCCAGTAAACGAGATAGGTGCATTTCCAGCTACTTTCTAGTGGGCGTGACTGGGATTGAACCAGTGACCTCCCGCGTGTGAAGCGGGCGCTCTCCCGCTGAGCTACACGCCCTCTTGGATGGCAGGATACCGCGCGGCAACTGCGGGTTTGCCGACGTGAGTACACCCGACGCCTTTTGTTATCGACGGAAGTTGAGCGAGCAGCGAGAACTCGTAACCAATCTCGCCTAGGCGAGATTGGCAGCTAGCCGCGTTTGAGAAGCTCGCGCGCGGTCTCGCGCGCGTCGGAGTCCTGAGCCTGCCACAGGCGCTCCACGAGCGCGCCGAGCACGTCGCGGATGCCGACTATCCCGAGCAGGTTGTCCCCTTCCACGACGGGCAGGTGGCGGATCTTCCGCTCGCCCATGAGCCGCGCGCCGTCCAAGATGTCGACATCGGGCGATACTGTGACCGGGCGGCCCGTCATGACGTCGCCGACCTTGGCATCGCCGAACCGGCTGCCTTCGCCGGCGAGGCGCAGGACGTCTCTCTCGGTGAAGATCCCCACGAGCCGCGGTCCCTCGCATACTGCGACGGAGCCGACGTTTTCCTCGAGCATGCGCGCGATCGCCACCTGCACCGTCTCGTCCGGCTCGACGGTGACGAGACGCACTGTCATCGCATCGGCGATGGGCATTGCGCTCATCGTAACCAAGTGCGTTCCGTGGTGCCGAGGGACGGCTTGACGCTGCTACCATCCTCGAGCCCGGTCGCGCTAGGCGGGGAGCTAGCGGTTCCCTGAACCCGTAATCCGCTCTAGCGGGGCCGAATGCCGCCCGAGGGGCGGATTCTTCGGGGTCTGGGCTCGCGCACGCAGCGTTGACGGCCAGGTTCCGCGCACTGGGAGCATCCGAACCGCGTCAGGTCCGGGAGGAAGCAGCGCTAAGGATTCCCTCTCAGGTGCTGCGGCTCTGCCTGACCCGAGCAGGCGACGCGAGTTCCTCCCGGGGAATCGTCTCGAAGGCGGAGCGCGCGGCCGGGCGATTTGCGCCTTCGGCGCAAATCGCTAGGCCGGCCGGTCGGGCCGAGGGCGACGCCTCCCACGCAAGGCGAGGCGGTAGATCCAAAGCGCCGTGTCGTCCCCGTCGGTAGTGCGCAGGAGGGTGATGCCTTGCTCGAGGACTGCCAAGCAGGCTCCCCGAACAGAGGAGGGCGCGAGCGGACCCCGGTCGAGATCAGGCCCTTCGATCAGCAGGTATGGCCATACTCCGGGCGCACGGGTCTTCCCCATCTGAAGCCAGAAGCGCCCGCGAACGATGGAGTCGTGAAGATCGGATACCGTCTTTCGCTCGACGAGCACATTCTTGCTCGGAACGTAATCAGCTGCGGGCAGCGCAACCACCTTGACGTCCGCTCCCAGCGCTCGAAGACGCAAAGGTACGCCGCTGCGGTGTTCGTGAAGATCAGCGAGTATCGTCACAACGTCAGGCACCAAACGGACCATGACTGACCGAGTGAGCGGAGTGCGTGACGAGAGTGGAACAAGAGTGAAGATTTCGCCAGCCGACCCAATAGAGCTTTCGTCCGAAGGACGAAAGGTCAAGTGACCGCCCTTTACCGCAAGTACCGCCCGCAGGACTTCGATGCGGTCGTCGGGCAGGAGAACATCGTCCGCACGCTCGAGAACGCGATCACCGGCGATCAGGTTCGGCAGGCATACCTCTTCGCAGGACCCCGTGGGACAGGCAAGACTTCGCTCGCTCGGATTCTCGCCAAGGCGCTGAACTGCGCGCAGGGCCCGACTCCGACTCCTGACAACGTCTGCAACGCCTGCCAGACGATCGCGTCCGGCACCTCGCTCGACGTGGTGGAGATGGACGCCGCGTCGCAGCGCGGCATCGACGACATCAGGGACATCCGTGAGCGCGTGGTGCTGCAGCCCGTCGAGGGCCGTTACAAGGTCTACATCCTCGACGAGGCGCACCAGCTGACCGACGCCGCCTTCAACGCCCTGCTGAAGCTGATCGAGGAACCGCCGCCGCACCTCGTCTTCGTCTTTTGCACGACGGATCTCAGCAAGATGCTCCCGACGGTCCGCTCTCGCTGCCAGACGTTCATCTTCGCGCGGCCACGGCTCCCGGAGCTGGTGCGGCTCCTTCGCCACATCGCGGACGCCGAGGGGATCGACGCGCCCGACGCATCGCTCGCCCTCATCGCCCGCGCTGCGAGAGGCTCGTTTCGCGACGCGGTATCGACCCTCGATCAGCTTGCCGCGGCGACGGAGCGGAACATCGGCGTGCAAGCTGTGCTCCAGCTCCTTGGCGCCATCGAGGAGGAGACGCTCTTCCGCGCTTGTGACTTCATCGTCGACCAGGACACTGCGGGGGCGCTCACGTTCATCGAGGAGCTCTCGGAGCGGGGGCAAGACCTCGGCCGCCTCGTCACCGATCTGCTCGAGCATCTCCGTCACCTCCTCCTCGTGCAGCACATGGGCGAGGTTCCCGCTTCGGTCCCGCTCACGGAGGAGGCAAGCGAGCGTCTGCGTGCCCAGGCGAACCAACTCGGCACCGCTACGGTGCTCCGCCTCTGCGACCTCCTTGCCGTAGCAGTGGACGACATGCGCCAGGGCGGCGACCCGCGCCTACCGCTCGAGCTGGCGCTCGTGAAGGTGACCCGGCCTGCCGCCGACCTGTCAGCCGAGTCGCTCGCCTACAGGCTGGAGCAGCTCGAATCCGGCGCCCCGCCTCAACGAGGTCGAGACGTCGAACCCGCCGTCGTCGAAGAGCCGCTCGGGGAGTCGTCCTCCCCTCGAGCCGAGCCTCCCTCGCTGGAGCTGGAGCAGCTGCAGGAGGCTTGGCAGCGAACAATCCTCCCCGCGGTGGAAGAGCGTTCCATTCCAGCCGCCTCCGTGCTCCGCGAGGCGCGACCTACAGCCCTTACGGGTGACACCCTCACGCTCGAGTTTTCCGCGAGTGCGGACTTTCACCGCAAGCTCGCCGAGGAGCCGAAGAACGCCACCCTCCTGACGGACGCGCTCTACCGGGTCACCGGCAATCACCTGAGCGTCGAGTTCACCGTCAGCGCGAGCACCGAGACCGCCGACCCCGCGGAAGACCCGGAGGATGAGCAGGACATCGTCGAGCTGGTGAAGCAGACGTTCGACGCGCGCGAGATCTAGCCGCCAAACAGGCGACGTGCCGTCGCCTGACTGGCTTGGTAGGCTCGCGGGACCATGGGCATGGATATGAACAAGATGCTGAAACAGGTTCAGCAGATGCAGGAGCAGATGGCGAAAGCCCAGGAGGAGCTCGCCAACGAGACCGTCGAGGCCACGGCCGGCGGTGGCATGGTTACCGTCAGGGCGACCGGCG
>JACCTQ010000228.1 GCA_013812265.1 Actinomycetota bacterium | reverse complement strand
CTGCGCTTTCGTCGCGTCTCGGAGACCGTGCGCGACACCGCCGAGTGGGACAAAGGGCGCGGCGACTACGAGCCGAAAGCTGGCCTCGCTCCGGAGCGGGAGGCAGAGCTCTTGGCCGCCTGGCACGAGCGCACTTGACGAAGGACTACTCGCACGTCCCGCTCTCGCAGAAACTCGGGGCGAAGCCAGGCGCCAGCGTCCTCGTCTTCTTCACCACGAACGCCGAGGAGCTCGAGCGGCGATTCGCGGGACTCCGCGACACGCTGGATCGGGCCGACGGTCTCTGGATCGCTTACCCAAAGAAGGCATCGAAGATCCCGAGTGACCTGAGCTTCGAAACGGTTCAGCGAATCGGGCTGGAGGGCGGGCTCGTCGACAACAAGTCGGCTGCGATCGACAAGAGCTGGACCGCCGTTCGGTTCGTCTGGCGCCGCGAAGACCGCTGACCGCCGCGGCGCCCGAGAGAGGACATTGAGGTGGTCATGAGCACTTCGCCCTCGACGAAGAACCGCGCTGTCCGCCTCGCGCCCGCGGCGCAGGCTAGCGTTGGTTTGGTGGCCAGGAGCGAGGCGACGCGCGGGGAGGTCGAACAGCTCGTCGAGCGAGCGGGTTCGCGCGGCCATGACGCGCTCGTCGCCGGGGTGTTCACGGATGGCGAGTCGATCTTCCACGGCCGGGGGCGCCACGGTCCGCTACCAGACGAGAGGACGCTCTTCGAGATCGGCTCGATCACTAAGCCCTTCACCGGCGTGCTGCTCGCAGACATGGTCCTGCGGGGCGACGTCCGTCTCGAGGATCCGATCTCGAAGTACTTGCCGGACGCGCAGCTCCCCCGCTGGAAGGGGCGCCCGCCGACGCTGGAGGAGCTGGCGACCCATCGCGCGGCACTACCGAACGCGCCGCGCGGCCTCGTGCGCAAGGAACTCGCCTTCGCCCTCGGTCTGCGCTCCAGCGACCCGTGGGCGAACCTCGACCTACGCGCGTACCGAGAAGCAGTGCGCCGGACGGCGGCTCGCCGGCCGCCGGGCGGCCGCTTTCGCTACTCGAGCCTCGGCTTCGGCCTGCTCGGCGATGCACTCGCCGCCCGCGCCGCCGCGCCCTACGAGGAGCTGCTCCACGAGCGAATCTGCTCGCCGCTGGCGCTACTCGACACCGCAATATCCGTTCCGCCCGAGAAACAACCGCGCCTGCTCGCCGGCCATTCGCGGCGCGGTCATCCCCGGCCGCCCCTTCGCGACGAAATGCCTGCGGCGGGAGCGATCCGCGCCACCGCTCGCGACCTGCTCCGCTTCCTCGCTGGCTCGCTGGCACCGCCCGACACTGCACCGGGCCCGGCGCTTCGCTTTGCCGCCGAGCCGCGCGCGCGCGCCGGCCGACAGATGCAGATCGGTTTCGGCTGGCTAGTCCTCGAGAGCCCGCAAGAACGCAAACTCATCTGGCACAACGGCGGCACCTGGGGCTTCCGCAGCTTCGCGGCGATGGTTCCAGACCGTCAGCTCGGCGTCGTCGTCCTCGCCAACACCGCGCGCTCCGTCGATCGACTCGGCTTCAAGCTCGTCGAGCTGCTCGTCGAAGGAGCACGTCCCACGAACTCGTCAGCGCCCCGCCGCGCGCGCACTTGACTCGATCGGATGCGCCTGGAGCCAGCGCAGCACCTCTTCGGCGTGGGCATCGGGCGGAAAGACGGGGTAGAAGACATGCTCGATCCGCCCACCGCGCACAATCAGCGTGAAGCGCTTCAAGAGTACATGCCCTCCGGCACTGAAAGTCGGCAAACGAAGCGCGCGGGTCAGGCGCAGCTGTCCATCAGAGAGAAGACGGAACGGGAGGTGCAAGCGTCCGGCTGCTTCGCGTTGACCGGCCGTCTCCTGAGTGGAGAGGCCGACAACATTCGCCCCGGCGCGCGCCAACTCCTCGTGATGATCACGGAAACTGCAGGCTTCGAGCGAGCATCCTCGCGCGCCTGGAATGAGGTCCCAGTCCTCTGTGAGCTCTCGCTGCCCGGGTGGCCCGGTGCGCGGATAGGCGTATACCACCGTGCGCTCGCAGGGGCCGGCGTCGTCGAGGAAGACCATGCTTCCATCCGTTGCCGAAAGGCCTATCCGGGGGAGGGACACGCCCGGCAGGTGACTTGTCGTGCCGTCATCTGTCGGTACCGGCAGGTTCGGCGGCAAGGCGGGCAAGTCGCTTGAGGCCACGCTCAGATCATTGCAGCGCAGGGCGCCTGACCGAGCTCGCTGTGGGCTCTGCCGCTGGAGCACGCGCGCCGACGCGCCCGAGCGTGTCGGCGAGCTCCTCTGCCTCACGTCTACCGATCACGGCCACGAACCGCTCCTCGATGACGCGGGCGTAAACGGGCCACATGCGGCGGAGCATCGCCTTGCCGGCAGCGGTCAGAACGAGGTCGGTGCCTCGGCGGTCATGGTCGCAGGCCTCACGACGCACGAGCCCGGCGGCCTCGACCCGATCCACGAGACGGGTCAGGCCGCTGCGGGAAATGGTCACCACCCGCGTTGCCAGCTCGCCCATCCTGAGCCGCCGCGCGTCGTAGAGCGGCCAAAGGACGTCGTACCAGGCCAGCGGCGGCAGGTCGGCCGCGGCCAGCGCCGCTTCGACATGCTCCGTCGTGGCCGCGTGGGCGTTGAGGAATGCCCGCCAGGCGGTTAGATAAGGCTCAGGGATCTCGACTCGCGCCATCGCGGAATGGTCGCAGACAAAATGTGCGCCCGCAACTATTTCTGCTACAAATACCTGTGCCGATGCACATATTGCGAACGCACAGGCCGTCTCTGGTGTCGGCGGCGGCCGAAGGAGAGAAATGGTCCAGAAGATCACGCTCGACGAACTCCGAGCCAAGCTCGACGGCGGCGAGGTCGTAACCCTCGTCGAGGCGTTGCCGCCCATGTACTACGAGGATGCCCACCTGCCCGGCGCCATCAACATTCCCCACGACCAGGTCGACGAGCTAGTGTCGCAGCTCCTCGGCGACCAAGAGGCGCAGATCGTCGTCTACTGCGCTAACGGCCCGTGCCCGAACTCCGGTA
>JACCTQ010000227.1 GCA_013812265.1 Actinomycetota bacterium | reverse complement strand
GGGCGGCCTCGGGGATGACTCGCCCGACCTCTCAGCCCATCTACGCAGCCGTCTCGAGACGGGACGGCGGCTCGCCGCAGGGCCGGTGCCCGTCACGACGCTCCGCGCGGCGATGGTCGTCGGTCGGAGTAGCGCCGCGTTCGAGACGATCGTCGCGCTCGTGGATCGCCTCCCGGCCATGGTGTGCCCGCGCTGGGTCTCGACCGAGACTCAGCCGATCGCGCTGGCGGACGTCGTCCGCTACCTCGTCGGCGTGGGCGGCCGGCCGGAAGCGCTCGGCGAGTCGTTCGACGTGGCCGGGGAGGACGTCATGACCTACCGCGAGATGATCGAGCGCATCGGAGAGCTGCGCGGACGGCGGCCGCGCATCGTGGAAGTGCCAGTGCTCACTCCTCGCCTGTCCTCGTACTGGCTGCACCTCGTGACTCCAGTGAAGGCCGGTGTCGCGCGGCCGCTGATCGAGGGGCTGCGAAGCTCGACGGTCGCGCGCGAGCACAGAATCCGGGAGCTCGTGCCGTTCTCGCCCACGTCCTTCGGCGACGCTGCCCGCGCCGCACTGAGCGCCTAGGAAGGCGCGAGGACGCGGAGGCCGGCGCTGGCGGCCGCGGCCGCCAAGCGACTGTCGTACACGACGAAGCCGTCGAGCTCGGTGCGGATCGAAAGAGCAGATGCCAGATGGATGGCGTCCAGCGAGCTGAGCGCAAGCGGCTCCAGTCCGGCAGCTGACTCCAAAATTGCCGTTCGCACCTGCAGCTTGGCCAGCTTCTCGATCACTTCGACGGCACGATCTTCGGCCTCATACCGGCGCGCTGCGCGCCTCACCTCGACCACCGCTATCACGCTCGAGACAACGCGCTCGGTGATGCCATCGACGAAGTCACGCAAGGCATTGCTCTCGGGCTCATCGGCCACGAGCTTGACGAGCGCCGACGAGTCGAAGTAGATCGGCAAGCGGTCGACGCTAGAAGCGCTCGGCATCCCGCTGCTCGCGAAGTATCTCGCTGAGCGGCTTCGACCCGGGGGGAAGTTTCATCGGTGGCGGCAGTTCTCGCAGATGGCCGTGGCCAGAAATAATCGTGCCCTCGGCGATCCAGCGAGCCCATACATCGTCGCTGTCCAGCGGCATGAGCCGCGCCACCGGCTCGCCCCGCTCCGTCACCTCGAGCGTCTCTCCTTGCCGCACCCGCCGCAGGTACACGCTGAGATTCTGGCGCAGCTCCCGCACTCCGACCCGTGACCGAGGCTCCATGTTGCACATTTGTAGCACATTGGCGTCAGCCCACTTCCGCGAGCAGGCGCCGGGTGCGCTCGGCCGAGACGAGATTGCCTTTGAGCTCGTAGCGGTCGAGAGCCTTCCGTCGAGCCGCCGCCGCTTCCTGGTGCTGCCCGCTCAGCTCCGCCACCTCGGCGCGGACGAGGTACACGTCACCCTGGACGTTGATCCAATCGGTGCTCTCCGCGAGCGCCACGGCCTCGAGCACGACCGTGTTCGCCTCCTGGGCGCGGCCTCGCTGCGCGAGCACCTTCGCGCGCACTGCACGCAGCAGGGTCTGTGTCAAGACATCGTCGGGCGAACCGGCTTGCTCGCTCATGCGCGCCAACGATTCCGCCTCGTCGAAGCGCCCCTGCGCGTAGACGACTTCCCCGAGGTGAGCTGCCGTGGTGGACAGGTAGCCCTTCTCGCCCATACGCTCGAACTCCTCGAGCGCATCGCGGTGATGGCGTTCGGCGGCCGAAGGATTGCCCGCGAGCATCTCGACCTTACCTCCAACATGGCTGCGGATGGCCGCCGCGAAAACCCGGTGCCCGAGCTGCTCGTAGGCCTCGAGGCAGTTCGCCAGCGACCTGCGTGCGTCGTCGAAACGGCCGATCATCGCTTCGAGGCCCGCTCGTGCGTTCGAGATGAGCGGTGGCAGCCAGGGGTTCCCGGATCCAGCGAGCTCGTCGAGGCGGCGCAAACCCTCCGCAACAGGCGTGGGACCGAACAACGTCGCCGTCGCGAGCCACATCGTTGCGTCGAACTCGAGTCTCGAATCGTTCGCGCGCCGGGCGTGGTGGAGCGCCCGTTTCGAGAGCTCCATCGCTCTCTCGGCATGAGCTCGGTGCCAACTGAGCATCGAGAGCAGCATGAAACTCGCCGCTTGCCCGCTCTCGTCTTCGAGCCGTTCGAAGACCTCCGGCAGCGCACGCGCCAGAGGCTCGATCAGCTCGAGCGCGTGAGGTTCCCATTGCAGACGGGCATTCAGCCGGACGATCTGCGCACGGGCCTCCACACGCTCGTTCTTCGACGCGCGCGCCCGCTCGAACGCTTCGTTCAGAACACCGTTTCCCTCCTCGTACTCGCCTAACCCGTGGAGCGCCGCGGCAAGATCGGGCAACAGGGCGACGCGGACGGGATCGTCAGGGGGCAGCAGCGCCGCAGAGCGAGAGAGCAGCGATCGAGTCGCCGTCACGTCAGCGCCGCCCGATGCTCTTCGAGCGCTCGAGACGAACAGCTGCGCCGCCCGCCTGGCCAGCTCCCGCTCGCGAGGTCCGATCGGGCCGAGCTCGGCTCGGTAACGGTAGGCCTGCTCCAGGTGGTGGCCGAGGATCTCCTCGTACTCGCCGATCTTTCCTTCCGCCTTTCGCTCGAGCCAGTCGGCGAACCGCTCGTGCAACTCGGCCCGCTGCTCTTTGGGAAGGGCTTCGTACGCGGAGTCGCGCACGAGCAGGTGGCGGAACCGGAATCCATCCTCGCCGGGAAACTCGCCGCGCCCGGGCCGGATGAGCTCGCGCCGGACGAGCGCCATCAGATGTGCTCCGACATCGTCTCGCAGATCTGCGGGCGAAAGCTCGACGACCGCCCCGAGGTGGAATAGCTTGCCTTCCACGGCAGCTCGCTCGATCACATGCCTTTCGCCCGGGTTCAGCTGGTCGAGCCGCGCGGCGAGAAGCGCCTGGATCGTCGGCGGGACGGTCACGGCGGCCAGGTCACCGGCCGCGACCCACGAGCCGTTCTGCCGCTCGAGGCAGCCGACGTCGATGAGCATGGCGAGCATCTCCTCGACGAAGAGCGGGTTGCCCTCGGCGGCCGACGTGATGCGCCGGCGGGCCCCGTCCGGTATGGGCGCGCGCCCGAGGAGGTTCTCGATCAACTGCGTGCTCTCGCTGTCGGTGAGCGGCCCGAGCAGGAGCGACGAGGCGTTGAGCTTTCCCCCGCCCCAGCCGCTTCGATCGTCGAGCAACTCGGGCCGCGCCACGCAGATCACGAGGATCGGGGCATCACGCGACCAGTCGGCGACATGCTCGACGAGATCGAGGAACACCCGCTCGCCCCAGTGCACGTCGTCCAGAACGAGCACCACGGGGCGCTCCTGCGACAGCGCCTCGAGGAGCTTCCGAAATGCCCAGAAGATCTCGTCAGCCGTCGCCGAGCTCTGGCCCAGGCCGATCGCGCTTGACAGCGTGGTCGCGATGCGGTCGGCGTGCTCGTCCGGGTCGGCGCCGCGAATCAGCGCGGCAATGGCCTCCTGTTCCTCAGCGCCGAGCTGCCTCAGGATCTCGACCAGAGGCCAGAACGTGATTCCCTCGCCGTAGGACAGACAGCGTCCACGGAGAACCGTCGCGTCCTCTCCCAGCTCACGGACGAGCTCGGCCACGAGTCGCGACTTGCCAACGCCCGCGGGACCAAGGAGCGTGAACAGGTGGCACATTCTCTCCTCCACCGCCCGGTCGAATGCCTGGCGAAGCTGAGCACGCTCACGTTCCCGCCCCACCAGCGGCGAGTCGAGCCGGCGTGCAGTTCCAGGAGCGCTGGGAGCGACCTCAAGCAGCTTGTAGGCGCGCACGCCCTCAGCCTTCCCCTTGAGCGCGAGCGGCTCGAGCGCTTCCACCTGGACGGCGTCTCGCACCAGGCGGTAGGTGGTCTCGCCGATCAGGATCTCGCCTGCTCCGGCGGCCTGCTCCAGGCGCGCGGCCACGTTGACGGCATCGCCCGTTGCGAAGGATTGCCTCGCCGAGGAATCGCCTGCCACCACCTCGCCCGTGTTGATGCCCGTCCTCGTGGCGATGCGGAGACCTCGCTCGCTCTGCAGGGCCTCGTTCAGGCGCGAGACGGCTTCTCGCACCTCGCTTGCAGCGCGCACGGCGCGGAGCGCGTCGTCCTCGTGCACCACGGGGATGCCGAAGGCCGCCATCACGGCGTCGCCGATGAACTTCTCCACCGTGCCGCCGTGTCGCTCGAGCACGGAGCGGACCTCGTCGAAGTAGCGCGACTTGATCGTCTGCAGGGCCTCGGGGTCGAGCCTCTCGCCCAGCGGCGTGGAGTCGACCATGTCCGAGAAGAGGATGGTCACCGTCTTGCGTGTCTTCTGCGGGCGCTCTGCCTCGCTCTCGAGCGGTGTTGCGCAGGCGAGGCAGAAGCGGGCTCGCTCGGGGTTCTGCTCTCCACAGCTCGGGCACGTGAGCATGGAGCGAGTGTACGACGGGCAGGCGCCAGGGAGGCGCGCGGGGTGCTAGGAGGGGTTCGCCTTGGCGCGATGCTCCGGCGCGAGCTCTCCGGAAAGCCGCCGCGGAAAGGTGATCTTGGTCGGATCGCCGTCCGACACGTAGCGACGCTCGGGGTTCTGCTGGAGGATCCTGAGCCAGAAGCCACTCGCGAAGTCGTCCTCGCCCTTCCACGGGCCGGTACGCATGCGCGGGATGCCGGCCGGGTCGAATTTCTTGCTGAAAGGTGAGGGCGATGGGCCGGCGCCCACCAGCAGCACGCCTTCGTGGCGGTAGGACTCACCTCCCCACTGCCCGGCGACGGCGAGTCGCGCAGGCTTCGGCTCCACGCCCAGCGGGAGCGCCATCGTACGCACCTGGGCGTTCGGCGCAGCCTGCCGAATCAGGCGCTTGCCGAGGACGAGGGCCTGTTGCACCCCCGCCGCGTCCTTCTGGTTGAACGGAATGTGGTCGTGGGTGTGGTTTCCGAGCTCGAACCCGTTCTCGACGAGCCACCGGAGCATCTCGGAGCCTTCCGCGACGCCGGCGAACGGCTCCCGGTTGACGTAGAAGGTGCCCGCGGGCGTGAAGCCCGGGTGCTTGCGTGCGAAGTCGAGCATGATCCCGATCGCCGTGTCGGGCTTGATCTTGCCGCCCGGTCCGTAGGCGAGCTGCTCTTTCGTCGAGTCGTCGAAGGTCAGCACCACGGGGGAGATTCCGGCCGGCAGATCGAGCTTGCCGCGCACGAGATCGATCGCGCGCACGGGTCGGTAGCGCTGGCGGAAGAGCAGGGCGAGCTCCGCTCGGAACTCGGCCGGCGTGAGGTCGTAGTCGCCGCCGCCGTCAGCGCGGATCTGGTGGTACATGATCACGGGGATCTCTCCCAGCTCGTTCGGGGCGCGCCCGTTCCGCTTCTGGGCGACCTTCGTGGCGGTGGCCTGTCCGGGCGCCGAGGACTTCGACTTCTTCGGCCAGGACGTCGTCTTGGCGGTCCGGGCCAGCGCGTCCGCGGTGTACGTCACCAGCGGATCCCAGAGGATCCATTCCGGCGTCCCGGCGTCGCGCGCCGCGCGGGTCTGCGCCGCGACCTCGGCCGGTCCATAGGTGACGCCGAGCGAGAAGTCCTGGAGCCACGGTACGACGCGGGCACCCGTGCCGTCGGTTTGCTTCACGAAGTCGCGCAGCGAGCGCCGGACGATGTCGTACGGCTGCGCGTTCGGGTTGGCCACGTTGTACTCGCCCGGACCCCAGTGCGACGGATACAGCATCGGGGCGATGTAGTCGGCCTCGCGCGCCATCATGGGGATGTCCTGCGCCACCTCCTCCGGGCGCGTGGCAGCCACGCCGAAGACGGACACGCCGAGGTGAACGTCGTCCGGCAGGGCGCGCCTCGTCTCGGCCAGGAACTCGGCTATCGACTTCTCGGGCGTTCCTCGCAGGCCGGGGAAGACCATGCTCGACAGTGGGCCGTCGGGCCGGCGGATGTAGTCGTAGAGAATGTCGTCGACGCCCTTGTCGGCCGCGTCACGCGCGATGTCGATGTTGTACCTGCGCACGGCCGGGTTGGCGAAGTTCGTGAAGCCGCCGTAGCCGGCGTAGGGCTCACCGTTCGGCGTCTGGATCACCTCGGCGCGGCGGCCCGCCTTCCAGGCGGCGCTCGCGTGAATGGGGTCGCGGAAGGCGACAAGGCGGCCGATCACTCGAACGCCGCGCTCGTGCAGCGTCTCGACGGCGTCCTCGAGGTCGTAGACGCCCTTGACGGAGCCGATCTTCTTGCCAAACTCGACGTCGGCGTCGAAGCCGACGATTCCGGCTTCGTCCTTCAGGTCGAGCTCGACGGCGTTGATCCGGCGCTCTGCGATCATCCGGAGGATCCCGTCGCGAAGCTCCGGCGTCCGCCAGGCGTCGGCGGTGACGTGGACAGCACGCAGAGGGTGCGCCGGGCGGCGCGGGGCCAGCTTGATGCGGATGCTCTGAACCGTCCGGTTTCCGAAGCCGTCGACCGCGACGAGCTGGAGCGGTCGGGTTGGAACCGCCGGGAACGCAAGCGTGAAGCGGCCGTCGTCCCTCACGGAGACCGCTCGGCCGTGGGCCGTGAGCTCGGCGCCCTTCTCCACGCGTCCGAGGATGCGCGCCGGCTTTCCTTTTTCCACCTCCGTGTTCGGCATCCGGATCCTCGGCGGGGTGGTATCGATCGCGAAGCGCCATTCGTGAGTCGCGTCGGCGCCCGGGAACGGGCCGGACGCCTTCGCCTCGAGCGTGTGCTCACCGTCCCCGGTCTTCGTGCCGTCGTAGACGAGCCGGTCGCCGGCGAGGCGCGTGGCCGCGGTCACGTCCTTTCCGTCGAGCGTCCAGCGCGTCCCATCCAGCGTGTCGCGGCTCCCGCGCAGCCAGAAGACGAGCTCGTCGCGCTCTCCGCCGCCGATCTTGTCGTTCTCGGCCGGACCACCCGGCTGCAGGTCCGGGCGGGCGATGCGAGCCGCGGCGGAGTAGGTGCCGAAGGCCATGGCGAGCAGGATCGCGAGCGCGAGGGCGAGGCGCAGGTGGGCCCGGCGCCGGCGCACGTTCCGCTCCAAAGCGCGCTCGCGCCGCTTGTCGGGGACGACGGCGGTCTCGACGCGCGTCTCCTCGGCCGGGCCCGCTTCCTCGGCCTGGCCCGCTTCCTCGGGCGCCTCGGAGCGTCGGCGGCCACGTCCGAAGCTCGGGCGCCGGGTGAGTGTCGGAGGAGCGCTCGGGGGCTCGGCGCCCTCCTTCTGGAGGCGCTCGACCTCGTCGACGAGCAGAATGATGGCGCGCCCAGCGGCGCGCGCCTCGCCGGTGTCGCCTGTCTCCTTGAGCTGCTTCGCCCAGCGTTCCAGCTCGGCTAGCTGCTTAGCATCCACGGCCCGGAATCGTAACCCGGACCAGAGATTCGCCGAGCCGGTAGCGCTTTCGTCAGCCACCTCGACCAGCTTTCCGCTTGCGCGTACGACTGCTCGGTGTGACTTCGACCTACTCGCGCTCCGTGCTCGGCGCAGGAGTGAATCTAGGGAGAAGCGGACAGTGTTTCAAGGGGGCGCCGAACGATTTTCTCGCAAAGTGCAACAGGTTTCTGAACCGTGCTTCCACGGCCCGCGACGAAGGTGGCCCCGGCGGGCGCGTCTGGGGGTCAGGTCCGGGACACGGCCCACGCGAACCGTGCCCGGGCCTCGAGATCCGCTCGAGCTACTTCTTGAATATGCGCTTCGCGGCCATCGCTGCCACGCCCGCGAGTGCGGCCTTCGCGACCGGGTTGCTGAGCATGCCGCCGACACCGCCGCGACCACCACCGCAGCCGCCGCCGCCGCCGCCGAGGAGCTGGCTCATCATGTCCGGCTTCTGCTTTCGCACCTGGCGGGTCATCCGCGCGAGGTGTTGCGGATCGCTGTAGCGCTCCTCGTCGTCGGAATCGAACTCGCCCAGATCGACCTGCCGCTGCTTGCCCTGCTGGCGCATCATGCGGCCGAGCTCCTTGCGCTGCTGCGGCGACAGTCGCTCGAAGGCCTCGCGGGCCGAGAGCTCGTAGTCGTCCTCCGATAGGTGCGAGGCGATCTCGTCGTGGCGGCTCACCGCCTCGTCGTCGTCGATACCTTCCCACGGCTCACCCTGGTCGTAGCGGCCGACGAAATCCTCGTACTCCTTACGCTTCTGCCCGCCTCCGAGCAGATTCTGAAGCATGTCCATGCTCATGACATCTCTCCCTCTGTTGTTGGGCCGCTGGGAGTCACCTGGGGAGGATCCGCCTGGTGAATCCTCGACGACCCGAGTCGGAAGCTGCTGTTCCCCCATCAGAGCGTTCATAACCAGCGCGGCGGTAAGACCGTTCGCGGGCAGCCCCGCGGCGCCTCACGGCCTGCACGCGTCCTCGATCGACTTCGACGACGGCATTCGGTCACCGACCAGGTCGCGGCACTCGCCGACCGAACGGCGCGCATCGAAGCAGGCGTGCCTCGCGCACTACCCGCAGTCGATCGGCTGCTCGACTGCTCGCTCACGCGCTTCCTCGAGGCCGCCGCGCTGCTCCGCCTCGCCGAGATCCACCTACCGCGAAAGCATGGGGAGGCGATCGCCGGTGCGCTGCTCCGGGAGAGCGAGCGAATGCTCGTCTCGGACCAAAAAAATTCGCCGAGCCGGTAGCGGGTTCGTTCCCCATACCGACTGACTTTCCGCTTGCGCGTACAGCCGCCCGGTGTGGATTCGACCTACTTGCGCTCCGTGCTCGGCGCAAGGGGGAA
>JACCTQ010000221.1 GCA_013812265.1 Actinomycetota bacterium | reverse complement strand
GCGGGCCGTACCCCCCGACGGTGGGAGGAGCGTCGTCAGCATGTGCACGGTCGTCGACTTCCCAGCCCCGTTGGGGCCGAGGAAGCCGTAGATCTCGCCCGGCCGTACGTAGAGGTCGAGCCCGTCGACCGCTCGGAATCCGCCGGGAAACTCGCGCACGAGGCCCTCGGCGACGATGCTGTTCGCCGCTCCAGCGGGTCCTGCTGCCGCGTCGACCGGGATCGGCGGCGCCTTCCTGATCGCGGTCGGCGCGCCCGGCGTGAGCAGCTCGAGCAGCGTGCCCCCTGCCTGGATCCGGTCGCCGTTTCGAAGCGCTTGCTTGCCCGAGATCAAGCCGCTGTTCACGAACGTGCCGTTCGTCGAGCCGAGATCCTCGACGACCGTACGATCCTCGTCCAGCGTCAGGCGGAGGTGCCGGCGAGACACCTGGTCGTCGTCGAGCACGAGGTCGGCCGTCGAATCGCGACCGATCACGATCGACCCGGCAATCTCGAACAGCTGCCCCGCTTCGGCACCCTGAACGACACGGAGCCGGACTTGCGACACCGGGCGAGTCTAACTCCATCCGGCCAGCGAGGCGAAGTGGGTAGCCCGCCGGGCCCGCTCCCCGGAGCGGCGTCGCTTGTACGGGGCACCGCCACCCGTCATGATTATGCTCACCACGACCCGAAGCCAAGGAGGAGCATGGAGCGTCAGACCTCTGCAATCGACGTGCCGCCGCACGTACTCGAATACATGAAGGACCATGAGACGCTGACCTTGGCGACGGCGTCGCCAGGCGGCGTGCCGCATGCCACGACGCTCGTCTATGTCAGCGACGGAGCCGTCGTCTACATCTGGACACGCCCCGAAACGACAACGGCCCGCCACG
Source organism: Actinomycetota bacterium (assembly GCA_013812265.1). Taxonomy (GTDB): domain Bacteria; phylum Actinomycetota; class Thermoleophilia; order Gaiellales; family Gaiellaceae; genus JACCTQ01. Next base: position 34,925 of record JACCTQ010000221.1, on the reverse strand, counting down.
TCGACCAGAACCCCGTCGTCTCGTTCGCGATCGACGAGTACTCCCCCGACTGGCGTCAGACCAAGGGCATCCAGGCCCGGGGCGACTGTGCTCCGCTCCTCGACGCGAGCGAGATCGAGCGCGTGACGGGCGAGTTCGAGGAGAAGTTCCCTGCCCTCGCGGGCGCTCTCGGGACGAACCTGTCCTACTTCCGCATCACCCCGACCGAGCTGCGCTTCATCGACAACACGGCCGAGGGCGGCGACACCGATCCGAGTACCTTCCACCGCGATCTCGTCTACAGCGTCTTCCGCGACTTGCCGGAACAGGGGGTCGAGACCGTCGAGGCGCACCTGCGGACGGTGCAGGTCGGTGACGGGGACGTCGTCGTGCGGCAGGGGGCGCCGGCGGACAAGTTCTTCATCATCGTGGACGGCGAGGTCGAGGTCGTCCGGGAGGACGATGGCGAGACGAGATCGATCGCGACGCTCGGACAGGGCCAGTTCTTCGGCGAGATGGCCATCCTCCGCGACACGCCGCGAATGGCCACCGTGCGCGCGGTGAAGCCGACGACCCTCTTCTCGATGGAGCGCGACGTCTTCCGCTCGCTCGTGGCCCAATCGATGGGAACGACCGAGGACTTCGACGCCACCATTCGCGGACGGCTCGACGAGATCCGGGGCACCGGGTCCGCGTAGGTCGCGGATGAGCGCAGCCGAGCGATCGCCGGCGCAGCAGGAATTCTCCGGCGCCGACTTCCGTAGCACGGTCGGCGCTTTCGCCACGGGCGTGACCGTCATCACCACCGACGGGGACGCGGACGTCTACGGGATGACCGCGAACGCGTTCTCGTCGGTCTCGCTCGATCCTCCGCTGATCCTCGTCTGCGTGATCAGCGGCACCACAGGTGCGGAGATGATCGAGCGCAACGGGGCCTTCGCCGTGAACATCCTCGGGGCGCACCAGGAGCCTATCTCGCGCTTCTTCTCCTCACGCGACCGGCCCAGGGGAAAGGCGGCGTTCGAGTCGATCCCGCACTACACCGTCGTGACCGGATCCCCGATCCTCGAGCGCGCCGCCGCCTACCTGGACTGCCAGCTCGCCGCCCGCCACGAGGCCGGCGACCACGACATCTTCATCGGCGAGGTCGTCGCGCTCGGGGTCGAGCAGGACTCGCGGCCGCTGCTCTTCCACGGCGGCGGGTACGCGGCGCTTCGGGACGGCTGACGACCGGCGCTCTGACGGGCCGTCAGGCGCCGGGACGCACCGACAGGCCCGAGGCGCCCGGAGGCCTACCGCCGCCCGGAGGCCCCGACGCCCCGGGCAGCCTACCGCCGTCCGGCGGGCCCGGCTCGGGCCACGGGTAGTCGTTCATCCCCGCGAGCCGCTCCTGGAACGCGAGGATCGCCGAGACGTCGAGGTCTCCGAGACCCTGCTGCTTCGCGGCCGTGAGCATGGCATACGCGCTCTCCGTGACCGGCAACGGCACCGAGAGCTCCTGCGCCTGCTCGAGCACGAGCATCATGTCCTTCCGCATCAGCGAGAGCTTGAACGCAGCCCGTCCGAACGTCCGCTCGGCCATCATCGGGCAGCGGAAGCTCATCACCGGCGAGCTGTAGCCGCTCTTCGCGATCATCTCGAGGATCTTGTCCCGCGGTAAGCCCGCACGCTCGCCGAGCACGACGGCTTCCGCGAGGGCGGGCATCTGGACGCCCATGAGCATGTTCAGGACGAGCTTCATGCTCGCGCCGAGCCCGTTTACTCCCAGGTAGACGACCTCCTTGCCGATCGTCTCCAGGATCGGGCGCACGCCGTCGAAAGCGGCTTCCTCGCCGCCGACCATGACGCGGAGCTCGCCGGTGCGCGCGTGCTGGGGCGCGCCGAGCACGCAGGCGTCGAGGGCGCTGTGCCCCGTCTCCGCCGCTTTCGCCCCGAGCTGCCGGGCGAAGCTCGGGGGCACCGTGCTCATGTCCACGATCCGGCCGCCGGCAGGCAGAGCCGATACCGCTCCCTCGGGCCCGTAGAGCATCGTCGTGACCACGTGTTGGTCGGCGAGGCTCAGCATCACGACGTCGGCGTCCCGCGCGGCGTCCGCCGGGGAGTCCGCCACGCGCGCTCCGAGCTCGGCGAGAGGCTCGCCCTTGGCCCGCGTGCGGTTGTAGACGGCCATGTCGTACCCGGACTCGGCCAGCCTCGCGGCCATGCCGCCACCCATCCCGCCGAGGCCGATGAAGGCGATTCGCTCCCGCGCCATCAGACGATCAATCCCGGCTACTCGTCGTGGCCCCGCGCGAGCAAGCAACGCATGCCGGACTCCCGGAAGAACTTCTGCGCTCCCTCGGGTGTCGACATGTCGCGCGGCGTCTCCAGGTAATCGTCCAGCTTGGACTCGAGCTCACGCACGATCGGCTGCCGCTGGAGATGGCCGAAGATCGCCCTGCGGTCCCCCTCGAACTCCATCACGCGCACCACGGTGTTGTCCTTCATGAACACCTGGGTGCTGAGGAGCCGGCCCTGCTCGGAGCCGTCCTCCCCGCGAACCACCGGATCGGGCCGCCCGTAATTCTCGAACAGCTCCTCGACAGCCTGCTCCGTCCCGAGCCTGACGTTCCACATCACCGCCCAGTACTCACCCATGGCACACCTCCCGTCGGACTAACGGCTCTAACCGAGGCGATCGTACAACGGCGCGGCGGCCTATGCCCCGCCGACCGCCCGGCGCGGATTGACCGTCTCGAGCTCCACCACGTACTTGAAGGATCTCGCCTCGTCCCAGCACTCGCGCATCGGCTTCACCAGATCGCGGTGCTCCTCGGTCTGCTCCCAGGCGACGAAGGTGTCGATGCTCTCCCATTCGCTCGTGATCAACCAGCTGTTGGGGTCGTCGATCGATCGACACACCTGGTCGACGATGTGGCCCTCGACGCCGGCAGCGACCTCGTTCCGTATCGCTTCGTACGCCTCGAGAAAGTCGTTCTCACGGCCCGGCTTCAGCCGCAACTGGAACACGACGCGTCCCTTGATGGCTGCTCTCCTCCCACTCGCGACTCGCGGAGTCCGTCCGTGACGAGCGGAGGCCGCGCCGACCCGGTCGATCCTAATCCATCGCTCGCGAAAGCAGGGCGCTAGACGCGCGCCGTCCAACTGCGTATGCTCCCAGCCCGATGGCGAGACGCGTCAAACGGGGTGTGATCATCGCGAAGGTCAAACCGGGCTCCGAAGACAAGGTGGCCGAGATCTTCGCCGAGTCGGACCGGTCCGAGTTGCCGGAGCTCGCGGGGGTTCGGCACCGCAGCCTCTTCGTCCTCGGCGACGTCTACGTTCACTACGTCGAGATGGACGAGGACTTCGAGCAGGCGGTCGACCAGGTACGCGACCACCCGCTCTTCAAGGAGATCAGCCGCAAGCTCGACGACTACATCACGCCCTACGACCCCGAGACCTGGCGGTCGCCGAAGGACGCCACGGCGAGGGAGTTCTACTCCTGGGACGCCGACGGGGACTAGGGTCCTGTCCGGGAAGTGGTCGACGGTGGATGACGCGCGGGTAATCCCGCCAGGCGAGGACGCATAGATGAACGCCGGGGCCGAGCAGGTCGTCGAGGAGGCAAGGGCCAGCCTCGAAGAGGGCGATCTCGAGGGCGCTCGTAGCGCGTACCGCCGCGCGCTCGAGCTCCGGCCTGACGATGCTTCCGTGCTCGTGGACTTCGGCCAGCTCTCGTTTGCGGCCGGTGACACGGCCGAGGCGATCTCCTGCTTCGGCAAGGCACTCGAACGGGAGCCCGGGAACGTCGATGCCCTCCGCGCACTCGTCGAGATCCATCGCCGCGAGGGCCGGCGGGACGAGGCTTTCGAAGCCGCGCAGTCGCTCGCCGAAGCCCGCCCGGCGGATCCCCTGGCCGCAATCGACGTGGCCGACCTCGCCCTCGAGCTCGAGCGGCTCGACGAGGCCGAGGCCGCGTTCCGGCGCCTGCTCGAGTTCGACGACGACCCGGAGCACGACGTTCCGTACGCGCAGCACGGCCTGATCGAGATCGAGATCCGGCGAGGGCGATGGCGTCGCGCCCTCGACCTCGCAGTCGATGCGACGCGGGTCGACCGGCTTGGACGCACCACCGACGTGCTCGCTTTCGTGGTGGCCCAGGTGTTCGGAGCGGGCGACCGACCGACGCCCGAGCGCCCCGCGATCGCTGACGCCCTCGCCAGGTCTCGCACCGAGCACCGCCGTCACCATGCGGGGTCACTTGACTGAGGTCGCCGCACCGCCGCGGGCCGAGGAGGCCCAGTGGACGAAGTGCCCGTCGTGCGACGCGTTCGTCTATCACAAGCGTTTGCGCCGCAACCTCGGCGTTTGCCCCGAGTGCAACTACCACTTCCGGATTCCGGTCGCATCGCGGCTCGAGCAGCTGCTCGACGAGGACAGTTTCGTCGATCTGAGCGCCGACCTGGAGCCGCTCGACGTGATCGGGTTCGTCGACTCCAAGCCCTACGCACAGCGAATCGCGGACGCACAGCGCAAGACGGGCAGGCAGGAGGGCATCGTCTACGGCACCGCCACGGTCGGCGGCCACCCCCTGGTCCTCGCCGTCATGGACTTCGCGTTCGTCGGCGGGAGCATGGGGAGCGCGGTCGGCGAGGGCGTCACCCGCGCCGCCGAGCTGGCGCTCGAGCGCCGGATCCCGCTCCTCGTCGTCTGCGCCTCGGGCGGCGCGCGCATGCAGGAGGGGTGCGTGTCGCTGATGCAGATGGCGAAGACGAGCGCCGCGCTCGCCAGGCTGCACGAGGAGGGCGTGCTCGTCGTCTGCCTGCTGACCGACCCCACCTTCGGCGGGGTGAGCGCGTCGTTCGCCACGCTCGGCGACGTGCTGATCGCCGAGCCGAACAGCTATATCGGCTTCGCCGGTCCCAAGGTGATCGAGCAGACCATCCGTCAGCAGCTGCCCGAGGGTTTCCAGACCTCCGAGTTCCTGCTCGACCACGGCATGCTCGACCTCGTCGAGCCCCGGGAGAACCTGCAGGGAGTGCTCCGGAAGCTCCTCCAGCTGCACGACCTAGCCGGGGAGCTCCCGGAGACCGAGGGCGCCGAGCCGCTGTCCGATCCGGAGACGGTATCCAGGCGCCCCGCCTGGGACATCGTGCAGCTCGCACGCAACATCGAGCGGCCGAACACGCTCGAGTACGTCGGGTACATCTTCGACGAGTTCGTCGAGCTGGCGGGCGACAGGCTGTTCGAGCAGGACGCGGCGATCGTCGGCGGAATCGGCCGCCTCGGCGACCTGGCGGTGGCCGTGATCGGTCACCAGAAGGGCCACACGACGAGCGAGATGATGGAGCGGAACTTCGGCATGCCGAACCCCGAGGGCTACCGGAAAGGGATGCGCTTGATGCAGCACGCGGCCAGGTTCGGCATGCCGATCGTGACCTTCGTGGACACCCCGGGGGCCTATCCCGGCCTCGGGGCGGAGGCCCGTGGGCAGTCGATCGCGATCGCCGAGAGCATCATGAAGATGTCACGCCTGCCGGTGCCGATCGTCACCGTCGTCACCGGCGAGGGCGGCAGCGGCGGCGCGCTTGCGCTCGCCGTCGCCGATCGCGTGCTGATGATGGAGAACTCGTATTACTCCGTGATCACCCCCGAGGGCTGCTCGACCATCCTCTTCAAGGACGCCGCTCAGGCCCCTCGAGCCGCCGCCGCGCTGCGCATAACAGCCGCCGACCTGCTTCGCCTGGGGATCATGGACGCCGTCGTCCCCGAGCCGGAGGGCGGGGCGCATATCGATCCCCCGTCGGCCGCGGCCAACTTGAAGACGGCGGTGGTCGCCTGCATGCGGGATCTCGTCCGCGTCGCTCCGGACGAGCTCGTGGAGCAGCGCTACGACCGCTTCCGCAAGTTCGGCGCACCCGGCCGTCAACCCACCCTGCCCCCGATCGGAGAGAGCGAATGACCGAGCCGAACAGCACGCCGCCCGGCGGCGAGCAGGAGTTTGTCCGCACCGTCTGGGAGGAGGCGCGCGACCTCGTCAAGCGCCTCGAGGGAAGCACCGTCCAGCGGTTCTCCGTCGAGGCCGCCGGAACGAAGATCGAGATCGAGCGAGTCGCGGGCACCGTCGTTCCCCCCGCTGCCGGCACGGCGGGCGCCGCGGCGGCGCCGGACGCCGACGAAGGCGCCGAGCTGGACGGGCGCCACCCGGTCGTCTCACCGCTCGTCGGGACGTTCTACCGGGCCGCGCAGCCCGGGGCCAAGGCGTTCGTGGAGGAGGGCGACGTGGTGGACGAGGGCCAGACGGTCGGGATCGTCGAGGCGATGAAGCTGATGAACCACGTGAAGGCCGACCAGGCGGGGCGCGTCGCGCAAATCCTCTGCACCGACGGCGACTGGGTCGAGTTCGAGCAGCCGCTGATGCTCCTGGAGCCGGTCGAGTAGGTGTTCGAGAAGGTCCTCATCGCGAACCGCGGCGAGATCGCGCTGCGGGTCGCCCGCGCCTGTCGTGAGCTCGGAATCAAGTCCGTCGCCGTCTACTCGACGGTGGACGCCGAGTCGGCCGTCGTGCGACTGGCCGACGAGGCGGTGCAGATCGGCCCGCCGGCCGTAGGCCGAAGCTACCTGCACATCCCGAGCATCATCGGCGCCGCCCAGAAGACCGGAGCGGACGCGATCCACCCCGGCTACGGCTTCCTGTCGGAGGATCCGTATTTCGCAGAGATCTGCGAGAACGAGGGCATGACGTTCATCGGCCCCAAGCCGGACGTGATGGAGAAAGTCGGCGACAAGGCCACGGCACGCGACCTGATGTCCAAGGCCGGGCTGCCGCTCCTTCCCGGCACCGTCGATCCGGTCAACACGGTCGACGAGGCGCGCGACATCGCCGACGACATCGGGTATCCGGTGATCATCAAGGCGGTGGCCGGCGGTGGCGGGCGCGGCATGTCGGTCGTCTGGAGCCGGGACGAGCTGCCGAGCCTCTACCGCTCGACCCGCGCGACGGCACAGGCGGTGTTCAAGGACAGCGCCGTCTACGTCGAGCGCTATCTGGAGGCGCCCTACCACACCGAAGTGCAGCTCGTGTGCGACTCACACGGAAGCGGGGTCTACTTCGGCGAGCGCGACTGCTCGGTGCAGCGCCGCCACCAGAAGCTGATCGAAGAGGCGCCCTCGGTCCACCTCACGCCGGAGATGAGGAAGGACATCGGCGAGCGGGCCGTCGCCGGCGCGCTGTCGATCGGCTACACCGGAGCTGGGACGATGGAGTTCCTGCTCGACCACGACGGCAATCTCGCCTTCATGGAGATGAACGCGCGTATCCAGGTCGAGCACCCGGTCAGCGAGATGATCACCGACTGCGACCTGATCCAGGAGCAGATCCGCGTGGCCGCCGGCGAAAAGCTCTCCGTCACCCAGGACGAAGTCGTCTTCAAGGGTCATGCGATCGAATGCCGGATCAACGCGGAGGACCCCGACATGAACTTCGCCCCCACGGCGGGGCGGCTCGACACCTACGTGGCGCCCGGCGGCCCGTGGACGCGTGTCGATTCCCACTGCTACCCCGGCTGGACGGTCAGCCCCTTCTACGACTCGCTGATCGCCAAGCTGATCGTCTGGGCGCCCGACCGAGAGCGCGCGATCGACCGCATGGAACGGGCCCTGGCCGAGTTCGACATCTCGGGACGCGGGGTGAAGACGACGATCCCGTTCCACCAGCGCATCCTCAGGCACCCCCAGTTCCGCTCCGGGGACGTCACGACCGATTTCGTCGAGCAGTTCATGGCCGAGGAGAAGCAGCTCGCGGCCGCAACCGGATAAGGAGGATCGATGGCGGAACGCCAAACCGACGCGGCGACGCTCGAGCGGCTGCTCGAGATCTCGTCGCTCATGAACTCCACGCTCGAGCTCGACGCCCTGCTCGGGCACATCATGTCGTCGGCGACCGAGCTCACCGGGGCCGAGACGAGCTCGCTGCTGCTGCTGGACGAGGCCGCGGGCGAGCTCACCGTCGAGGTCGCCACCGGCGCGCCGGGAGAAGCCGTGGCGCGCGAGCGCGTTCCTGCGGGCCAGGGGATCGCTGGATGGGTGGTCGAGCACGGCGAGCCCCTCGTTGTCGACGACCCGAAGTCGGATCCCCGCTTCTACGGCGGGATCGACGAGAAGACCGGGTTCGAGACGCGAAGCATCCTCGCCGTGCCGATGACGACGAGGGAACGGACGATCGGCGTGATCGAGGTGATCAACAAGCGAGCAGGCGCCTTCGACGCCATGGACGAGAAGGTGGCGGGCGCGCTCGCCAACCACGCCGCCATCGCGGTGGAGAACGCGCGCCTCTACGCCCGCCTCGCGGACGCGGTCGTGACCTCGCGGATGTCGTACCGGCTTTAGAACCCAGAAGGCCTGGCGCATGCGAGCACGGGCCGGCCGCATGAGCACGAGGCCCCCGTCCCCGCGCGCGCCTGTGGTCGGGACGATGCCCACGGTCTCCCCGCTCGCCCTGGCTCGCCGCCCCCTGGGCGGCCGCCTGCCGGAACCCATCGATGGTCGTCGCGTGAGCTTCCACGCGAAGGCACGGGATGCCATCTGGCAGACCGTGCGAGCCCTAGCGCCTGAACCCGGGGAAAACGTCCTCCTGCCCTCGTACAACTGCGGTGCGGAGGTCGATGCCGTGCTGAAGGCGGCGGCAGGCGTGCGCTTCTACCGCGTCGACCGAGAGACTTGCGTCGACCTCCAACACCTCCGGGAATCCATCGACGGGGGGACGCGTGCTGTGATCGTGACGCACTACTTCGGCTTCCCGCAACCCGAGCTGCAGGCGATCGTCGAGCTCTGCCGCGCACGGGGGCTGCTCCTGATCGAGGACTGCGCGCACGCGCTCTACTCCAGCCCGGGCGGCCGCCCGCTGGGCACGTACGGCGACATCGCCGTCTTCAGCCTCTGGAAGACGCTTCCCATACCCGACGGAGCGGCCACGCGGATGAACGGACGCCTAAGGGTGACAGGCGGCGGGGTGCAGCCGCCGCTTCGACGCTCGCTCGACTGGATCCGGCTCAGCGTGCGCGCCCGCCTCGTACTGCGCCACGGCCGCGCAGGCAGATTCTTGAAGCGCTACGCGGTCGACGTGGCGGCAGCGGCCGTGAAGCGGCTGCCGGCGGTGATCCCGCCGCCGCCGCCCGCAGTCGCGAGCGGCAATCCCCACGTCAGCTTCGACGGCGCGAGCGCGGCGCTGACGATGTCCGCTCCGGCCCTGCTGATCGCGAGCCGAAGCGACCACCGGGCCATCGCGGCTCGCCGACGGCGCAACTACACCCTCCTCGCGGCGGAAATCCGCCGGCTCGGCGGCATGCGGCCGCTTCATCCCGAGCTCCCTGACGGTGTCTGCCCCCTCTGTCTTCCGGTGGTGTCGGACGACGCCCCGTCTCTCCAGGAGCACTTCGCCCGCCGCGGTATCGGCACGGAGCTCTTCTGGAGCGAGTTTCATCCAGCCTGCCCGGCCGGCGACTTCCCCGACGCCACGTTCCTCAAGACCCACGTCCTCGCCCTTCCGATCCACCAGGATCTGGACTCCCCTGCGCTCGAGCACGTCGTGGCCGCGATCCGAGCATGGCGTGCAGAAACATGAAGAGGATCGCCTTCGTGCAGCTGGGCAGCTTCTCGCACATGAACGACCGTCTGCTCGCCGCGCTCCACGAGGTCATGCCCGGCTACGCGATCGACATCGTCGACGTCGAGGCGCTCCTCAGGCCCCGGGAGCGAAAGCTCGCATTCAGAATCAGGAGCCATGCGTTCGCGTACGGGCAGTTCGGGCGCCTGCTCCTGACCGGCCGCGAGCGAATGCACGGCCTGGGGGGCTGTCTGATCCGCACCACGTTCTACTTCGGCCGGCTCAGGGAGCTGCTCGTCGAACGGCTCTCGAGCATTCCGTACAGCTTCACCCTCCAGACTCGTTCCCTGTTCGACGCCAGCGTTCCGGGCGTGCCTCACTTCGTCTACACCGACCACGCGGAGCTCCAGTGCCTCCGGATCCCCGGCTTCTCGCCGCGGTCGCTGTTTCCCCCGAGCTGGATCGCGCTCGAGACGTCGATCTACCGCAACGCCACCATCGTCTTCACGATGAGCGAGGGCACGCGCCGCTGCCTCATCGACGACTACGCCTGCCCTGAGGGGCGAGTGGCCTGCGTGCTGGCCGGAGCGAACTCGGGCGGTGACGGGCGCGAGTCGCCGCCTGGCCGGTACGCGAGCAAGCGCATCTTGTTCGTCGCGACCAGGTGGGAGGCGAAAGGAGGGCCGGAGCTGGCTGTGGCGTTCGGGCGGGTGCTGCAGGAGCACCCGGACGCGCGGCTCGTGGTCGTCGGCTGCTCGCCTGCCCTCGACCTGCCGAACTGCGAGGTGGTCGGCAGGGTCGCGCTCGAGAGTGTCGGCGCGCACTACGACCAGGCAGCAGTCTTCTGCGTGCCCACGCGGCGCGAGGCTTTCGGCAACGCCTTCATCGAGGCGCTCGCCCACGGTCTCCCGGTCGTTGCGACACGGGTGGGCGCTTTGCCCGAGCACGTCGTCGACGGTGAGAACGGGTACCTGGTCGAGGTCGGCGACGTGGATGCCCTCTCGGCGCGCCTCCTCTCGCTTCTCGACGACCCGGCCGAGTGCCGGCGCCTGGGCATCGGCGCCGGTCGGAGCGCCTCCGCCTACACCTGGCCGGGGACCGCACGGGCGATGCGCCGGCACATCGAGACGGTGATCGGGCCGCTCGGGTGAGAGGGAACGACGTGCACCCGGAGCTCGCCGGGCTCCTCGCCCTGCAGCCGTACACCGTGGTGCTGGACGGTCTCGTGCTCCGCATCGGCGAGGACGTATTTCCGCCGGATCTCGGCCGGTGCGCGCGAAACCTCGCGCGGGTCTGCGGCGAGTATCGCGCTCGGTGTGCGCTCGACATGGGATGCGGCTCGGGCTATCTGGCGCTCGTGCTCGCGCAGCTCGGGGTTGGAGTGGTGTGGGCTGCGGACGTCCACGATCCGGCCGTCGCCTGCGCGCGGGGCAACGTCGCCCGGAACCAGCACGCCGGACCGGTCACCGTGGTCCGCAGCGACCTCTTCGAGGCGATACCGGCCTCTCTCCGTTTCGACCTGATCGTCTTCAACCAGCCGTTCGCACCGAGCGCCGCCGCCTCGAACGGGGTCTGCGGGTGCGGCCCCGACGGCGGGCACGAGCTCACGAGACGCTTTCTCCGTGATGCTCGAACACGCCTGGCGCCGGACGGCGTGGTCGTGATGCCGTTCTCCGACAGGGCGCCACCTGCCCATGATCCGATGCTCGCCGCGCGCGAGCTCGGCCTGGGAGCGAGGACGCTCCTACACGCCCACTACGCCGGCGCGAACAATTTCATCCACGAGTTCCGGACCGCCGAGACTTGAACGGCGTGGGGGCACTGCGTAGAGTCGCGTGGGTACCTTCGCCTGTTCACAGGGAGCCCCGACCATAACCTTCAACCGATGAACGTACGTGCGGCGCGTGCGGCAACGAGCCTGCGGGATTCCCCTCGCGTGGGGGGTCCTCTCGTCGATCTCGAGGAGCTCGCCGTCATCGGGAGGTTCGACACGGTGCTCGGCGCTGCGTTGCGTCGCGAGCGGCACGACCGTCCGTTCATCACGCTCGCCTTCGCGCAGAGCGTGGACGGCTCTATCGCGCGCGCATCCAGCTCGCCCACGGCTCTCAGCAACGCCCGTTCGCTCACCGTGACCCACCTCCTGCGGACCCGGCACGACGCCATCCTGGTCGGTATCCGCACGGTTCTCGCGGACGACCCGCTGCTGACCGTCCGTCTCGTCGAGGGCCCGTCTCCGCAGGCGATCGTCCTCGACAGCTGGCTCCGCTTCCCCCTCCACGCGAGACTGCTCGTGGACGGGGTGCGCCCGCCGATCATCGCCACCACGACGGGCGCCTCCGAAGCCTCGGCCGAGAAGCTTCGAGCCGCGGGGGCGCGCATCCTGCGCGTGCCGCCGGATGCCCACGGGATGGTCGATCTCGAGGCGTTGCTTCTACGACTGCGGCGGTCCGGCACGCGATCGCTCATGGTCGAGGGCGGAGCGCGGGTGATCACGAGCGTGCTTCGCGCGGAGGTGGCCGACCACCTCGTGTTAACGATCGCTCCCGTGTTCCTGGGCGGTCTCCCGGCCGTGAACTCCCTTGCACCGCTCGACGTGGGCTCGCTGCCACAGCTCCGGAACATCCTGCACACGCCGCTCGGCGACGATCTCGTGCTGAGCGCCAGCCTCTAGGCCCCTGGTGCCGGGCGACGATCTCGTCTACGGCCTGGTCAGCCCTCCCGCCGGGTCGGTCGACCCCGGCTATGCGCTTCGACTCCGCGACCTCACGCTCTCCTGGTCGCGATACGGCTACCGCGGTCCTGTGGTCGAGGGGGCGACGGTCGACGACGTCCTCACACGGGCGCACGAGCTCGGGTTCCGGCTGTGCCTGCTCCAAGGATTCGGCCACGTGATCCTCGAGAAGTGGCACGAGCACGGAACCGGCATGCGCTTCGAGGACTGCATCGAGCGCTGGACCGACCGAGAGTTCCTCGTGCTCGGCGAGCTGGTCGGCGGGCCGGATGGAGGATACGGCCTCGACGAGGCGTGCCTCCTCGTCGACGTCGGCCGCTGGAGCGCGCTCGGACAGCCGGCCTTCGGAGCGCCCGGACCAGCCCCCGTCGAGCGGATGAAGCCGTCCGTCGTCTGCGGGAAGGCAGTTCCCGGGGAGGAACCGACCCGCCTGCTCGCTCCCTCGTCTCAGCGAGAGCGCGGAGCGCCCGGCGTCGCGGGGTGGCATCTCGTCGACGCCAGCCTTCGCGCCGGGCTGCCCGTGCCGGACCTCGGCCCGGCGCTCGCGAGGCTCCGGGTCTCACTCGAGCGTCTGCACCCCGGCGAGGCGCGCCGATTCGCCCACCGGCTCGGCGACGGGATCGACTGCCACCGGGTACGGGACGACGAGCTCCCGGCCGACGTCAGCGCGTTTCTCACGGAGGTCGAGCGGCAGGTCGCGAACGCGAGGCGCGGGGTCTTTCTCTGGAACCTCGAGTCCTGCGACGACGTGCGCGTGCCTCCCGAGCGGTGGGAGCCGCCGATCTCGACACTCCTCACGGTGGCCTCGGGGTTCAAGCCGAACATGATCCTGGAGTCGCTCGGCTTCGACGAGAGGACGCTGGTCGTGTACTTCGACTACAGCGCGCCGGCGCTCGAGGCGAAGCGACTGCTCCTGCGGGAGTGGGACGGGACGAACTTCCCCGCCTTTGCCCGCTTGCTCTTCGAGCGGTTACCCGTTTCCGAGACCTACTACCAGCTTCCGTCCGGCAAGACGCCGGACACGCTTGCACGCGGAGTCCTGGAGACCGAGTGGGCACGCGCGCTCGACCTGTGGGGGGGCGCACGGGCCTTCGAGGAGCACTGGGAGCGCTACAGGGCTCTCCGCCACGAGTTCGTCCACTGCGACGTGGTGACCGACCCACGACCGGTGCTCGATCACGTCGGCGCCGGTCGAGGCTGCGTGGTCTGGTGGAGCAACGCGTTCTTCACCGTCTCGACCAACTGGCTCCGCACGATCGGCGAGCGCCGGCTGCTCTTCGAGCGCTGGGTCGACGAGCTCGCCGAGCGCAACCCGGACCTCCTTCTCTACGGGGCCGACCACTGCAACGGCAGCGTCAACGACATCCGCGCCGACGAGTACTGGCGTCTCCTGCGCGCGACGGCAGGTGACGGCCTCCTCCCTCTGAAGGCCGGCGCGTGCGAGATCCGCTTCTGATGGCGGGGGTCCGCACGGAGGACGACCGGATGGTCACGACGCCGCTCGAGCGGTTCGTCCGACACCGCGGCCCGGTCACCTGCGTCGCCGGCATTCCGGGCACGGACCAGGTCGTCACTTCCGGATACGACGGGGCGGTCGCGGTCTACGACCTCGGGACGGGAGACATCGAGCTCCTCGGGCATCACCGGCATCTCGTGAACCGCGTCGTCGTCGATCCGACCGGGCGACGGGCCGCGTCCGCCTCCTCGGACTACACCGTCATCCTCTGGGATCTCGAGGCGCGACGAGCCGAGCGCGTCTTGCGGGGGCACGCCGACGACGTCGAGGATTTCGTCTTCGTGGGCGAAAGCGCCGGCGCCTCGGTCTCCAGAGACTGGCGGGTGCTCGTATGGAACCTCGAGACAGGCGCCGTCACCGGCGTTCTCGAAGGCCACGAGAAGGACGTGCTCTCGGTCTCGTACCACGACGGGCGCCTCTTCACGTCGGGCGACGACATGACCCTGCGGGTCTGGGATCTGGCGACCGGAAGGCAGACCCGGATCTGGGGCCCGTTCGACACCGAGTCGGACACGTGTGCGATCGACGGCCTCCACGATCGAGCTGTGCTCGGCTGCGACGACGGCGTCGTCCGAATCTTCGACGTCGGCGGCGGCGGCAGCGCGGGCGAGATCGCCGCGCACCGGTCGGGCATCAAGAAGGTCGCAGTCTCGCCGCGGACGGGGGACATCCTCTCGGCCGCGTACGACCAGAAGCTGCGCGTCTGGGACGCGAACGACCTGACAGAGCGGTTGCGGCTGGAGGACCGCCCGGCGGTCTGGGAGCGGTCGTTCAACTGGTCGCCGGACGGCTCCCTGATCCTCGCCGGCACGTTCGACGGCACCGTCCTCGTCTGGGATGCCGGCACGGGCGAGTGCCTGGACGAGATCGGGGCCGGCCTCGACGTCCGCGGCAACGCCTGCTTCAACGAGGTGGCGATCGCCGGGCCGAGGGAGATTGCGCTCGTTGCCGACGACGGCCGCGTCCGTCTTGCGCGCCTGGCACCGGAGAGGGGCGAATGGATCTCGAGCACCGAGCCGCCGTCAGGGCCTATTCTCATGAACGCCGTCGCGTCCGATCCTCGAGGCGACCGGGTCGTATGCGGTGCGCACGACCACCGGCTGCACGTGTTCCACCGAAACGCCGACGAACTCGTACACGAGCACTCGCTCTTCCTCGGCGAGGGCCCGATCAACACGATCCGCGTCTCTTGCCACACCGGCCTCGAAGGCGTCGCGTTCGTGGGCTGCTACAGCGGCGCCGTCGTCCAGGTCACTCCGGAGGGCGAGATCGCGGGCTCGTTCCGCGTGCACGAGAACGCGGTCAAGGCGCTCCGCCTTCACCCCACGCGCCGTCTCGGTGTCAGCTGCAGCGCCGACGGCATCCTCGTCTCGTGGAATCTGGAGGGCGAGGTGCTCGAGCGCTTTCTCGGGCACATGGCGATCGTCGACGACGTCGACATCGATCCCACGGGGACGCTGATCGCAAGTGTCGGCCGCGACTTCGTGCTGAAAGTGCACGAGCTCGAGGGCGGCCGCCTCCGACACAGCGTCGCGCTCGGCCGGCGCTCGCCGAAGGCGGTGTGCTTCTTCGACCGGTCGACGGTCGTCGTCACCAACTACTGGGGCGAGCTGATTCGCGTCTCGCTCGACGACGATCGCGTGATTCGACGCGAGATAGCGCGAAACGGCATCAGCTCGGCGGTTCGAAGCGACGAGCACATCATCGTCACCTCCTACGACGGCAGCGTCTACCTCGTCTGTCCGAACGACCTGGTCGTGGCGAACGTGCTGCAGGCGATGCGCCAGCGGGTCGACGCCGAGGGCCGGCCGGTGTGACCCTGCCGCGGGTCCGATTCGTGATCCTTGCGGCGCCGCGGACGGGCACCAACATGCTCTGCGCGTTGCTCGGCTCGCATCCCGACATCCTCTGCCACCACGAGCTGTTCAACCCGGGCGGGATCTACACGGCCCTCGAGCTGCGGGACACCTCCTTCGATGCGGGCACGATCGCGGCGCGCGATCGCGACCCGCTCGGGTTCCTCGACCGCATCTGGACGATGGACCGCGGCCGCTCGCACGTCGGTTTCAAGATGACCTGCGGCCAGAACGAGACGGCGCTCTACGCCGTCCTGCGCGATCCAGCCGTACGCACGATCGTGCTGCGGCGCGAGAATCGCGTTCGCACGTTCGTCTCTCGGCTCATCGCGGAGCAGACGGGTCAGTGGGAGGTGTACGACGAGGCCGATCTGCGCCTGCCGCGGCCACGGGTACGGGTGGACGTGGACGCGCTGCACCGCTCGATCGCAGAGAACGAGGCCTACTATGCCGAGTTGGAACGTGTGCGCCAGTCGACGAGGCAGGCGTTCCTGTCCGTGAGCTACGAGCGCCTCGTCGCAGGCGGCGAGAGGTCGCGGCTGCTCGAATTCTTGGGACTTCCTGCCGCGCCCGGGGCCGAAGACACCCTGCTCGTACGGAGCGCCAGACAGAACGGGGCGCGCCTGGAGCAGCTCACGGCGAACTTCCCGGAGCTCCGCGCCGCGCTCTCGGGCACCGACCTGGCCCCCGACCTCGTCGACGCCTGATCGAGACTGGTGGCCCGGAGCACTCCCACCTCCGGCGGCCTTCTCGATCGCGCTTTCGTCGCGACGGAGCTGACCGGGCCGGACGCGTGGTCGGCGAGCCACGACTCGGGGCCGGGCTCGGAGGAGCTCGGAGCCGGGATGCTCTACTACGCGCTGGCCTACGCTCTCCGCGCCGAGGTCTGCGTGTGCCTCGGCTCCGGCGGCGGTTTCGTACCGCGCCTCATGCGGCAGGCGCAGCGCGACCTCGACCTGGCGCCGAGCCGGACGATCCTCGTCGACGGCGCCGACCAGGTGCCGGGGGACAAGCGGGCGATCTGGGGCTCGCCGGACTGGACTGCACCGGATTCGTGGTTCCGCACGAGGTACCCCGAAGTGGAGATCGTGCTCAGCCTGACCGCGGACGCCCACCGAGAGCTCTTCCTCCCGAACCGGATCGCGATCGACTACCTGCACATCGACGCCGACCACCACTTCGAAGGCGTTCGCCTCGACTTTGATTTGTTCGCTCCGCTCGTCGAGCCCGACGGCGTGATCACGTTGCACGACAGCTCCAATCGCCGCGAGCCGTGCGGGGTGCCGCGGCTCGTCGAGGAGCTGCGTCGCGACGGCGCCTACTCCGTGGTCGAGTTCCCGGTCCGGTACGGCACCGCCATCGTGAAACGGAACCCGGGATGAGGCTGCTGCTGCTCCAGGATCACATCTACCTCCCCTCGTACGGCGGCGGGGTGAAGGCGAACCGTCTGCTGCTCGAGGGTCTCGCCCGGCGCGGCCACCGGTGCACGGTCGTGGCGCCCGCCTTCGCCCCGAGCGCGGGACCGGCCGATGAGACCGAGTTCCACGCCGAGATGGCACGGCGCTCGATCGTCATCGCCGAGGAGGAGCCCCCCGTCTTCTCGTACCACCATCGAGACGTGGACGTGGACGCCGTCAGCTTTCCCACGGCCGAGGAGCTGCGCTCCCACGTCGAGCGGAGGATCGGCGAGCTCCGCCCCGACTGGGTCATCGTCAACGACGACAAGCTCCGGCTCCTCCTCGCCCCGGCGCTCGCCGCCGCCGGGCCCGACCGCGTCGTGCTCCTGCTGCAGACGGTCACGAACGCGCCCTTCGGGCCACTCTCACTCGCCCCGAGCCGCGCGCACGCTCGCAGGATGCGGGAGGCCAGGGCAGTCGTCGCCATCAGCCGCTTCCTTCAGAGCTACCTCGCGCGCCACGGCTCGCTCGCTGCGACCGTGCTGTCGCTGCCCGTCTACGGCGAGGGCCCCTTCCCCGCCCTCGGAGGCTTCGACCGCCGCTACGTGACCATGCTGAACCCCTGCCTCGAGAAGGGCGTCGACCTCTTTCTGGCGCTCGCCCAGGCGATGCCCGAGGTCGATTTCGCAGCCGTCCGCGGCTGGGGAACGGACTCGGCCGTCCTGTGCTCGCTCGAGCGGGAGCCGAACGTGACGGTGCTCGAGCCGGCGGACGAGCTCGACGCGGTGCTGGCACAGACGCGCGTGCTGCTCGCCCCCTCGCTCTGGCCGGAGACTTTCGGCTACATCGTCCCGGAGGCCATGCTGCGCGGCATCCCGGTGCTCGCGAGCGACATCGGCGGGCTCCGCGAGGCCGCCCTCGGGGCGGCGCTCCTGCTCCCCGTCGTGCCGCTCGAGCGCCGGAACGGACGGCACGTCCCCACGCCTCAGAACGCCCAGCCGTGGCGCGACGGCCTTTGGCGGCTGCTCTCCGATCCGACCGAGTACGCCCGCCGCTCCCGCACTGCCCGCGCGGCGGCTCTCGCACATGCGTCCAGGTGCGGCGTCGAGCCCTTCGAGTCGCTCCTCGCCGGCCTGGCGGCGGCGTGACCACGCTCGCCCGCGTCGCGATCGTCGACCCGTACTCCTCGGGTGCGCTGCTCGCGCCGGCCTTCCACGCACGCGGGCTCGAGTCCGTGGCCGTGCAGACGCACCGTGACGTTCCGCTCCTCTTTCGCTCCTCGTTCGCGCCCCAGGACTTCGCCGCGATCCTCGAGCACCGGCGTGATCCTGGGGTGATCGCGGCGGGCCTGCGGCGCCTCGGCGTCCGGTACGTCCTGGCCGGCTCGGAGCCGGGCGTCGAGCTCGCGGACGAGCTGTGCGAACGACTCGGCCTCGATCGGAACGGATCGGCCCTGCGGAGCGCTCGCCGCCACAAGTACCTCATGATCGAGGCCGTCCGCGCGCGCGGGCTGCAAGTGCCCGACCAGTTCCACTCGCCCGAGCTGGGCGAGCTGCGCGACTGGATGCAAAGCCGCGGCGGTCGTCCCGTCGTCGTCAAGCCGCCCGGAAGCGTCGCGTCCGACTCGGTGACCGTGTGCCGTACGGAGGCCGAGCTCGCGCAGTCGCACGAGGCGATCGCAGGGCGCACGAACGTCCTGGGGCTCCGGAACGACACGGTGGTCGTCCAGGAGCTGCTCGAAGGCCCCGAGTACGTCGTCGACACGGTCAGTCACGGCGGCCGCCACCGCGTGGCGGCGTTCTGGCGCTACCATCGCCCGCGACGGCGACCGGCCGAGCCCGGCGTCTTCTACGAGGCGATCGAGCTTCTGCCCTACCGGGGTGAGCGCCAGGAAAAGCTCTTCGCCTATGTCGCGCGCGCGCTCGACGCGCTGGAGATCTCGTACGGGCCCGCTCACAGCGAGGTGATCTGGGCCCGTGGCCGTGGCCCGACGCTCGTCGAGGTGGGCGCGCGGCTGAGCGCCGGCAGCAACGCCGTGATCAGCGGTCTCTGCGGCGGTCCGAGCGCCCTCGACCTCACGGTCGAAGCGTGCCTGGACCCGGACCGTTTCCACGCTGGTGGCCACCCGGACCGGCTGACGAGCGCGGCCGTCACCTGCTTCCTCGTCCGGCCGGCCGGCCACCGCCCGAGACCGAGACCGCCGCTGGCGGAGATTCGCCGCCTGCGCTCCTTTCACCGGATGTCCATCGCGCGCGGTGCGACCGACCGCCGCGTCGTCGGGGCCGTGACGTTCATCCACCCCGTGCGCCGAATCGTCCGCGAGGACGTGCGGCTCCTGCGGCGATTCGAGCGCGAGCGGCTTTACGAGCCTCTGCCGGCGCGCGGCCGGAAGGTCTGAGCGTGGCGACGGCGATGCGGCCCGGTCGGGTCGACCAACCGAGAGACGGCGAAGCGTTCCTGCCGCCGGGCTTTTTCGACGCGTTCCCGAGCCTCGAGCGCGATCGCGAACGCCTGGGACCGGTGCTGCACCGCACCGACACCCCGCTCTTCCTCGTCGACACCAGGATCCTGGCCGAGCGCTACCGGGAGGTGGAGCGGGCGCTCGCCCGCCGCTCGGCTCGCTCGGCGATCGCGTACTCGTTCAAGACGAACTACGCGGTTGCGGAGTCCCGGCTGCTCGGAGAGCTAGGCGCCTGGGCGGAGGTGGTCTCCGGCCGCGAGTACAGGCTGGCGCGCGGGCTCGGCCATCCGGGCGAGGAGATCGTCTTCAACGGCCCTCACAAGCGGGACGACGAGCTCCTGCTCGCACTCACCGAGGGTGCGCTCATACACGTCAATGACCGCGAGGAGCTCGAGCGCGTGCTCGAGCTTCGGATGGCGCACCACGGACGCGCCCGAGTCGGACTGCGAGTCAAGGCCGACCTGCCGGGCGTCGAGCCGAGCCGGTTCGGGCTTTCGCTGGAAGACGGAGAGGCCGCGGCGGCGGTCGCACGCATGCTCTCCGTCCCGGGACTCGCGCCCGCCGGCCTGCACCTCCACCTGAGAGGCGACACGGATGATCCCGGCCATTTCCGCAAGGCCGCGCGCCGCGTCGCCCGCTTGCTGGCGCACGGCGGTCCCGAGGGCGGACGGCTCCGCGTGCGCTCACTCGATCTCGGCGGGGGCTTTCCCGCGCATGGGCCGAGACCCCGGAGCCGACGGACCTGGGACCCGCGGCCGATCGGCGAGTACGTCGACGCGATCACCGGCGAGCTGTCGCCTGCGCTTGCCCACGAAGACGGGCCGACCCTCATCCTCGAGCCGGGGCGGTACCTCGTCGCAGACGCGATCGTCTTCGTCTCGACGGTGCTCCGCGCGCGGCGATCCGGGAATGGCCAGCTCGTCACCGTGGACGGGACCGTGACGATGCTTCCCCTGACGCACTACTGCCCGCAGATCGCCCGGCTCTTCACGTCCGACCTGCTCCCTCGCCGCGACTCGAGCCTTCCGTCGACCGTGCTCGGCTCCTCCTGCCGCGAGAACGACGTTCTCTACAGCGGCCCGCTGCCGCCTGCGGTGCGGGGCGACTTCCTCGTCTTCTACGCGGCAGGGGCCTACAACTCGAGCCTCAGCCCCGAGTTCATCTTCGACGCTCCTCCGGTGCTCTTCGCCTAGATGGTCGATCGGAAACGGGCGCGCCGCCGGGGACGGCATCGGCCAAGCCGGGCGCCGCACTCGTCCGCGGGCAAGGCAGGATGCCTAGCATCTAAATTGGTCGACGTCCGATCTGGCGTGCCGACCGGCGTCGAGGTAGGGCGGCTCCGCAAGGCGCGACGGATCCTGGTCGTCGGCCCGAGCGGCGCGGGCAAGACGAAGCTCGCGCTCGGGCTCGGAGAGACCCTCGGGTTGCCGCTCGTCCACCTCGACTCGCACCGCTGGCGGGCGGGCTGGGTCGCGCTGCCCCATGCGGCATGGCGATCGGCCGTCGCCGAGCTGGTACGGAAGCCGGCCTGGATCATGGACGGCACGTATGAGAGCACGCTGGACCTGCGCGTGCCCGCCGCGGACACGATAGTCGTCCTCGAGCGGCCGCGACTCCTCTGCGTCACCGGCGTGCTTCGGCGGCGGCTGCTCACCCGCAAGCCGCGCCCCGACGCGCCGCCCGGCCAGCCGCTCGATCGGGCATTTTTCCGCTACCTGTGGCGCTATCCGATCGAGACGCGGCCCCTCCTCGACGCGGCACTCCGCGAGCACGGTAAGGGCAAAGCGGTGATCGTCCTGCGCGGACGACGGAGAGCTCAGCGGCTGGTGCGCGAGCTCAGGGCGGCGGCGGCGAGCTCCCGCCAGGTGGCTCGTGCCGCAGGCGCAGAATCCGGTGGTGGCAGTGGTCGCAGACGATGACCTCGCCCTCGTCGAGCTGGGCCCAGCGCGGCTGGTCGAGCCAGGGGAGGGGCGAGTCCGGCACCGTCGAGAGCTCCCAGAGGAGCGCCCCCGACCCGTCGACCGCGAGCACGCGATTGTTGCCCGTGTCCGCGATCACGAGGATGCCGGACGCGGAAACCTCGGCATGCCGCGGCCTGCTCAGGCGAAGCCACGACGAGCCCGAGCGAACGGCGCGGAGCTCCCGAGCGAGGGTCCCGTCCGGGCGAACCCACAGCACGCGGTCGTTGCCCGAGTCGCAGATCATGACCGTGCCGCCGGCGAGTGGCTGAGCGCTGTGCGGGTCGGCGAGGTCCACCTCTCGGTCCTGTCCGATCGTCCGGTGGATGCGCCCGCTCCAGTCGACCTCGAGGACGAGCCCGGGTGGAGAGTCGGTGATCAGAAGGTTGCCTCCTGGCAGCAGGTGGACGTCGTGCGGGTCGGCGAGGTGGCCGATCGCCTCGTGCCCTAGCGCGTGCAGGCTGCGCGTGACCTCGCCTGCCGGTGTCACTTCCAGCACGCGCGAGTTGCGCCCGTCCGCGACGAGCAGCGAGCCCGACGGTAGAATACGCGCGCACCGGGGCCAGAAGAGCTCGGCGCCGCCCTCGAGCGGCCAGGGCTCGCAGGATCTGGCTCCGCCGCCGGCCACCACGATGCGGTCGTTCGCCGTATCGCAGACGAGCAGGGCGCCCCCGTCGAGCCCCTGAACCGAGCGAGGAAACGAGAACCATCGCCGGTGGCCGGCTCGCCCGCCAATGCTCCAGACCACCTCGCCCCCGCTGCCACACTCCACGACCCGACGGTTGCCCGCATCGCAGAGGAGGACGTTGCCGCCGGGAAGGAGCTCGGCGAACGTGGGCGCGGAGAGGCCGCCCTCCGGCTCGGGCAGGACCGTGATACGGCCGTCGGCGGCGACGGCCAGCAAACGGTCGTTCCGGGTGTCCGCCACGAGTCTGGTTCCGTCGTGTGTCTCTCGCGCCGTCCGCGGGCTCGACAGGCGCCCGCCGTGCCGGCCGGGATCACGCCAGTTGCCGAGCTGCCAGACGATCGAGCCGTCGAGGGCGAGCTCGGTGACGACGTGGCAGAACTCGTCCGCGACGAGCAAATTGCCGTTGCGGAGGAGCTGGACACTTCCCGGAAACCCCAGCGAATCCGGCGGAGCCGGGAGATACCAGAGGAGGCGACCCGCATCGTCGACCTCGGCGAGGTCGACGTCGAAGAGCTCGTCGGCAAACGCGAGCAGGAACGTGTCGCGCCACGTGCGGGACACAACGAGCGGCAGCCGCTTCGAGAGCGAGGCGAGATCGAGGGTCGCGACTCGCTCGCCGGTCGGCCCCCGCGTCTGGAGCTCCCACCGCGTGACGCACAGGATCGCGAGCGACTCCGCGCTGGGAACCCCGTATCCGTCGGCGATGCCCCACCGCCACGAGTCCGCGAGCAGCTTCCCGCCCGGCGCGATCCGAAATGTCCGGTACTCGGCACGCATCGGCACTGACTTGCGGATCCCCAGCTCGTCGACGATGGTCGTGGCTCCGTCTGCCGCCCGCGCCGCTGCCACGGGGTGACAGAGATCCGGACCGGCGTTCGCGCTCGGGGCGGCGTACTCGATGCCGTACTCTTCGAGCAGCGACCAGCTCACTTCCCTCGCTGCTCCTCCGGGGATGGGGCTTCTAGGCCGATCGTCGCGCCGCACCGCGCCAGGTCGTCTCGACGGTGCGTCGCGATCAGGACGGCCGCACGCGGCCGCCGCTCGAGCGCCGCCCAGAGCAGCTCCAGGGACGCGTCGTCGAGCGAGCGCGTCGGCTCGTCGAGCAGGAGCAGAGGCGGCTCGCCGAGGAGCGCCCGTGCGAACGAGAGCTTCTGCATCATGCCTGTGGAGCAGCGGTCGAGGCGGCGCGACAGCGTCTCCGAGAGCTGCAACTCCTGCTCGAGCTCGCGCACCAGGCGCACCGCCGCCCGCCCGTCGTAGCCGCGGAGCCTCGCCACGAAGAGAAGGTTCGCTTCGCCCGTCAGGCGAAGGTAGAACGCCCGGTCCTGCGGCAGGACGGAGCCGATCAGAGCACGCGCCTCGCACGTCCCGGCCGCGTGCCCACGGACCGAGATCAAGCCGCTCGTCGGACAGAGCGTCCCCATGATGCAGCGCAGGATCGTCGTCTTGCCCGAGCCGTTCGGCCCGTGCAGGGCAACCCGGTCGCCGGCGCCGAGCGACAGGTCGAAGCTCTGGACGACCGGACGACCGCGGAACTCGCGGGAGAGCCCCTCTACGGTGAGGACGTTCTCCCGGACCTCAGGGTCGGAAGCGGCCACGGTCGCGATCGCATCGGCTGCAGACTGTCTCGTCACGGCGGCCCCCGGGTCGCTCACGCAGCTCACGGTCGGCCACAACGACGATATCGCGACGTCGCAGGGGATGTCGAGGTGGGGCCTCGTTGACGCTCCTCGACCCACCGCACTAGGGTAGGCGCTCGCCGACCGTGACCTCCACGTCCTCCCCAGACGCCCGCGGGCCGGAGATCCGGCGGCGCGAGCAGCCCTGGCACGGTGCTCTCCGGAGATCCGTCCGGGCGAGGGGCGTGCCACGCGCGCGGGTCGTCGGCGCCATCGTCCGGCGCGATTTCCTCATCAAGAGGTCCTATCGCGCAGCCATCGCGCTCGACGTGTTCCACGGCGTGCTCACGCTGATGATCTACTTCTTCATCTCGCGCTTCTTCAGCGACCCCGATACGGCGGCCCTGAACGACGCTCCCAGCTACTTCGCGTTCGCCGCGACCGGGATCCTCACCGGCACCATGATCCAGAGCGGGGTCGCCGAGGTCGGCAGACGGCTGCGGGAAGAGCAGCTGACGGGGACGCTCGAGGCGCTGGCGGCACAGCCTCTGACCTCTGCCGAGATGTGCCTCGGCCTGGTCGGGTTCCCGTTCTCCTTCGCCCTGGTGCGCGCGCTTCTCTACCTGGCGATCGCCTCGACGGCCATGGATCTGGACCTTCTCGGCGTGAGCTGGCTCGGCCTGCTCGTGGTCCTGGCGAGCGCCGCTGCCGCGTTCGCCGCGCTGGGAATGGTGGCGGCCACGATCATCCTCGTCGTCAAGCGGGGAGACCTGATGACCTCCATGCTGGTGACGATCATGACCGTCTTGAGCGGGGCGGTCTTCCCGATCTCGACGCTGCCCGAGTGGCTCGAGCCGCTTGCCCGCGCCCTCCCGACGCGGTTTGCCTTCGACGGCGTCCGCGATGCCATCTTCAGCGGAGAGGGTTGGGCTCTCGACGCCCTCGTGCTGCTTGCCGTGGCGGGAGCCGGTATTCCGCTTGCAGCGAGGCTGTTCGGCCTGGCGCTCGAGAGCGCGCAACGCGCGGGCTCGCTCGCCGAGTACTAGCGGACGGCGGCCGGGTGGGCCTCGGCAAACTCCTCGAGACGTCCGGGCGAGTCGGCCGAGAAGACGTCGGCGCCGGCCTGGATCTGCCGGACGAGCCCGCCGAGCACGCGGCCAGGCCCGAGCTCGAGGAACGTCTCGACGCCGGCCCCGGCGAGTGCCTCGACGCACTCCACCCACCGCACCGGGCTCGCGATCTGCTCCACCAGGGCGGTCCGGAGAGCCTCGCCGTCCCGCACGAGCTCACCGCGCGCGTTGACGGCAACCGGCACCCGCGGGTCGGACCAGGCGACCTCCCGCGCTGCGGCGGCCATTTGCTCGCGCACCGGCTGCATCAGCTCGCTGTGAAAGGCCGCGGCAACCTGGAGCCGGACAACACGCGACGCGCCGGCCCCTTCGGCGAGCTCCATCAGGCGGACGACGCCCGTCTCCTCGCCCGAGACGACGATCTGGGTCGGTGAGTTGATGTTCGCCAGCGCGACGGAGCCCGCGCCCGAGGCGTCCTCACAGAGTCGCTCGAGGTCCCCGGCCGAAAGCCCGATCACCGCCGCCATCGCGCCCGGGCTCTCGTCGCCGATTCGCGCCATCAGCTGCCCACGCAAACTGACGAGCTCGATCCCGTCCGCGACCGATAACGAGCCTGCGGCGCACGCAGCCGTGTACTCGCCGAGACTGTGACCCGCGACGAAATCCGGGTCGATGCCGCGAGCACGTGCCGCGTCGGTCAAGGCGAGCGAGACTGCAAACAGCGCGGGCTGAGCCACTTCGGTCCGCGTCAGCGCCTCTATCGGCCCTTCGAGGCAGATGCGCCGGATCGGCTGGCCGGACGCGGCTTCGGCCTGCGCGAGATAGCCGTCCAGCAGGTCGCTCTCCGCGGCGAGTAACTCTGCGCCCATGCCGACCTTCTGTGAGCCCTGCCCCGGATAGAGGAATGCGACTATGGTCATCTCGGGCCGAGTATCTCACCCGGTCGAGCCCGGTGGCAACCGGACGGGCTTGACTGGCGGGACCCGGTCGTACACGATCGCCCAAGACCAGCGAGGAGGCGAAATGGAAGGTCAGCAACAACCAGGCATCCAGAAGTCCGAGGAGACGCCCGTGGACAACCGCCGCGGGGGCGACGTGCGTACCCTGCTGAGCCCGAAGACGGTCGGCTCGACCTCGGGTTTCATGGGGGTCGCCACGATTACCGCCGGGGACTGGATCGCAGAGCATTACCACCCCTACTCGGAGGAGTTCATCTACGTCGTCCGCGGCGCCATCACCGCACGGCTCGACGGGGAGCCGCAGCAGCTCGAGGCCGGCCATGCCCTGTACGTCCCCCCGAACGTGAAGCACCGGCTCATGAACGAAGGCGGCGAGGAGGCGTTCATCGTCTTCCACCTGGGGCCGCTGGCACCAAGGCCGGACATCGGCCATGTGGACACCGAGGAACGACGGCCGGCCGAGGAGACGGCGTCCGCCTAGGACGTGCGCCGCTCCGCGATCACCGGCGTTGGCGTCGTGGCCCCGGGCGGACCGACGCGCGAGGCTTTCTGGGAGATGATCACAGCCGGCCGGACGGCCACCCGCCGCATCACCTTCTTCGACCCGGAGGGTTTTCGCTCCCAGATCGCCGCCGAGTGCGACTTCGACCCGCGGGCGGCCGGTCTCGACGACCAGGAGATCTCGCGCATGGACCGCTCGGTGCAGTTCGCGGTCGCCGCGGCGCTCGAGGCCGTGCACGACAGCGGGCTCACGCTCGAGGAGGTCGACCGCGACCGGCTGGGTGTCACCCTCGGCAGCGCCGTCGGCGGCACCATGCAGCTCGAGGACGACTACGTCGTCGTCTCCAACCGCGGCCAGAAGTGGCTCGTCGACCACGAGTATGCGTCCCCGTTCCTCTACCACGCACTCGTGCCGAGCACGCTCGCGAGCGAGGTGGCGCTCAGATTCGGTGCCCACGGGCCCTCGGTCGTCATCTCCACCGGGTGCACGTCAGGCATCGACGGGATCGGCTACGGCCATCAGTTGATCCAGGACGGCGAGGCCGACATCGTCATCTCGGGCGCGTCGGAGACCGGCATCTCACCGATCTCGATGGCCTGCTTCGACCCGATCAAGGCGACGTCGCGGCGAAACGACGACGCCGCGCACGCCTCGCGGCCGTTCGACCGGGACCGGGACGGTTTCGTGATGGGCGAGGGAGCGGGCGTACTCGTGCTCGAGGAGTTCGAGAGCGCGCGTGACCGCGGCGCCCACATCTACTGCGAGGTCGCCGGCTATGCGAACCGGGGCAACGCCTACCACATGACCGGGCTCCGCCCCGACGGTGCCGAGATGAGCGAGGCGATCCTCGACGCGATGGCCCAGGGCAGCATCCGGCCCGAGGACATCGACTACATCAACGCCCACGGCTCGGGTACGAAGCAGAACGACCGCCACGAGACGGCCGCGTACAAGAGATCGCTTGGCGAGCGGGCGTACAAGATCCCCATCAGCTCGATCAAGTCGATGGTCGGCCACTCGCTCGGCGGGATCGGCGCCGTCGAGATGGCCGCGTGCGCGCTCGCGATCGACCGCGGCGTCGTGCCACCGACGGCGAACTGGGAGAACCCCGATCCGGAGTGCGACCTCGACTACACGCCGAACGAGGCGCGCCGGACGCCGGTCGATGTCGCGCTCTCGACGGGCAGCGGGTTCGGCGGCTTCCAGTCCGCGATGCTGTTCGCTCGCCCGGCCGAGCTTCAGGAGGTGGGGACGTGACCCAGCCGGAGAGCTTCACGAGCCTGCCCTCGGACAGCCGGCGAGCCGTGATCACGGGTCTCGGCGTCGTCGCGCCGAACGGCATCGGCACAGAAAACTGGTGGGAGGCGACGAAGGCGGGCACGAGCGGAATCGGGCGGATCACGCAATTCGACCCGTCCCAGTATCCGGTGCAACTCGCGGGCGAGGTCGACGGCTTCGAGGCTTCCGACTACGTCGACCAGCGCGTGATCGTGCAGACCGACCGCTGGACGCACATGGCGCTGGCCGCCACGCAGATGGCTCTGGACGATGCCGGCTTCGATCCCGCCGACGGTGACCCCTACCGGATGAGCGTGATCACGGCGAGCGGCTCGGGGGGTAACGAGTTCGGCCAGAAGGAGATCCAGAACCTGTGGGGGAAGGGGCCGATCTTCGTCGGGGCGTACCAGTCGATCGCCTGGTTCTACGCCGCCACGACGGGGCAGATCGCGATCAAGTACGGCATGAAGGGTCCGTGCGGTGTCGTCGTGCAGGAAGGCGCCGGCGGGCTGGAGGCGCTCTGGCATTCACGGCGGAACATCATCCGCGGTGTCGACTTCGTCATCTCCGGCGGAACCGAGGCCCCGATCGGGCCGTACGCGCTCACCTGCCAGTTGACGAACGGCCGGCTGAGCTCCGCCTCCGACCCCGCGAAGGCCTTTCTCCCCTTCGACGAGCGCGCGAACGGGTACGTCTTCGGCGAGGGAGGGGCGATCATCACGGTCGAGGACCGCGGCAGCGCGGAGCGGCGAGAGGCGCCGAAGCTCTACGGCGAGATCGCCGGCTACGGCACGACGAACGACGCGTTCGACGCGAAACAGCCGACGCGGGACGGCGGTCAACTCGAACGGGCGATGAGAATCGCCCTGGAGCGAGCGGATGTTGCCGCGGAGGACGTCGACGCCGTCTTCGCGGACGCTGCCGGCGTGCCCGTGGCCGATGCGGCCGAAGCGCAGGCGATCAAGAGCGTCTTCGACGGGCGCGACGTGCCGGTAACGGCGCCGAAGACCATGGTGGGCCGGCTCTACGCCGGTGGAGGCGCGCTCGACGTGGCCGCCGCGCTCTTGGCTATCCGGGACGGTGTGCTGCCGCCGACGATCAACCTCGAGCAGCCGGCCGAAGGCTGCGACCTCGCCTTCGTCAAAGACGAGGCGCGGGAAGCCGAGCTCGACACGGTGCTCGTCAACGCTCGCGGCTTCGGCGGCTTCAACGGCGCGCTGGTCCTTCGCCGGGTGACGTGACCGACACGGTCGGCGGGCTTCTCGACTCCGCTGTCGATGAACACGCCGACCGGCCCGCGCTCCTCTGGCAAGGCGCCGAGCTCGCCTACGCCGAGCTGAGGCAGCAGGTGGTTGTCCTCGCCAAACGCCTCGAGCGCTCGGCCGGGCCGGCCGGGCTCGTCGGGCAGCGGATCGCGATCATCGCCCCCAACTCCCCGGCGCTCGCCGTCGCGACCTTCGCGGCCTGGCGGGTAGGGGCGGTCGCGGTGCCCCTCACCGCGAGGCTGCGAGAGTGGGAGCTCGAGCGGATCCTCGGCGACGCCGAGCCGACCGCCGTCGTGTGCGTCGCCTCTCACGGCGGCTACTCCTTCGCCGAGGCGCTGGAGCGGCTGTCGCCGGGCCTTCCAACCCTCCGCTCGTGCTTGCTCGCCGGGCCGGCAGGCGAGGTGGAGGACGAGCGTAGGAGCGGTGCGACACGCGTCTCCGAGCCGCTCGCGGCCGAGGTCGCCGCGCTCCTCTACAGCTCCGGGACGACCGGGGCGCCGAGGGGAGCGCTCGTCTCGCATGCCCGCGAGGTCAACGGCGCCCGAGCGTTCCGCGACCTGCTCGAGCTGAAGGCCGACGACCGCGCCGTGCTGATCGTTCCCATCTCGCACGCTTTCGGGCTGACCTGCTTCCTCGCGACCCTCGCCGCCGGAGCCGCGGTGGTCCTCGTCGAGTCGACCTTCTCACCGGGCCCGCTGCTCCGCGCGCTCGAGGAACGGCGCCCCACGCTGCTCCACGGATCGCCGACGCTCTTCGCCTCGCTGCTGGGTAGCCGGCCGGAGGCCCTGGATGGAATCAGGAGCGGGCTCGTAGCGGGCGCGCCCTCGCCTTCGGCCATGCTCGAGCGCCTCGCGGCGCACGGGCTGCTGGCACTCAACGTCTACGGCCTGACCGAGGCAGGCGCGGTCTCGTCGTGCCGACTCGACGATCCACCGGCCGTACGCCTCACCACGGTCGGCCGCGCGCTCCCGGGATTCGAGCTCCGCGTGGCGAACGACGGTGTGCTGGAGCTGCGGGGCCCTGCGGTGACGCCCGGCTACTTCGGCCGGTCCGCCCCTGACGTGGACGCCTTCGTCGACGGCTGGTTCCGCACGGGCGATCTGGCGACGATCGAGGGCGGCTACGTCCGCATCGTCGGCCGGGCGAAGGACGTCGTGCAGGTCGGGGGCTTCACCGTCGTGCCCGCCGAGGTGGAGGCGGTGCTCCTCGAGCACCCGGATGTTCTCGAGGCAGCCGTGCTGGGGCGGCCCAGCGAGCGAATGGGCGAGGTGCTGGAGGCATTCGTCGTCGCGCGTCCCGGAGCCGTCCTGACGTCTATCGACCTCTTGCGGTTTGCCCGCTCCCGGGTCGCCGGTTATAAGGTGCCCTACGCGCTCCGCATGCTCCCTTCCCTCCCCGTGCTCGCATCTGGAAAGCCTGACCGTCGTCGGCTTCGAAACCTGGCCGCAGCCGGGTCCGCAGGCTCCGACGACGTCTAGCGAATCGCTTCGCGGTCCGGGGTGCTAGCGCGGAATCCACTCTTCGAGGGCGTCAGCGCCGAGGCTCTGGAGCAGCTCGAGGCCGCCATGCGCCGGCGTACCTTCGCACCGCGCGAGGTGATCTGCCGCGCGGGTGAGCCGGGTGACAGTCTGTTCGTGGTCCTGGACGGCTTCGCAAGGGTCTCGCTCCCCGCCGAGGACGGCGGCTCACGCGTCGTGGCCCGCCTTCGCCGCGGCGACATCGTCGGCGAGATGTCGCTCGTCACGGGCGAGCCCCGCACGGCGACCGTCACCGCCGCGGTCCCCACGACGGCGCTCGAGCTCTCGCGCGACGCGTTCGCCGGCGTCGTCGCGAGGGAGCCGCGGATCCTCCAGAGCCTGACCCGCATCCTCAGCGAGCGGCTCGCCGCCACGACGGCGCAGGTCGTGGACGCCCGCGCGCGCGGCGAAGCGATCGCGCTGATCGTCGGCGACTCGGCCGCGGCCGCTCTTTCCGACGTACTCGCCGCGACCGAGGCGGCGAGCCCGCGTCCCGTCGTGACCGTGGACGCGCGCGCCTCGCTGGAGCCGCTCGCCGGTCTCGACGAGCTGCTCTCCGATCATGGGACGGTGCTCGTCCTCATCGGGCTCGAGAACGAGACCGCGCCCCCTATCCTGGATGGAGTCGACCGGGTGCTCGCGCTCGTATCGGAGAGTGAGCGTGGACGACTGGTGCCGCTCGAGGACGATGCGGGTCCGCTCGAGGTCGTTCCGCTGGGGGCTGATGGCCGGCCGGCCGACGTGGCGTGGCTGGGGCGGCACCTGTCGAGGACGAAGCTCGGGCTTGCCCTCGGCGCCGGCGGCGCCAAAGGCTATTCCCACGTGGGTGTTCTGTCGGTGCTCGAGGAAGCCGGCTACACGGTCGACTACGTCTCCGGCAGCAGCATCGGCGCGATCGTGGGCGCCTGGATCGCCCTCGGCCACGGCGCCGCGGAGATCGAGGCCGCCATGAGGGACGCCTTCCGCCCGGAGATCGTCGAGGACATGTTCAAGCTGTCGATGACGGGCGGCTCGACCGGCCTCGAGACGATGACCCGCCTCCTCCGCGAGACGACCGATCTGAAGACCTTCGCGGACCTCGTCATCCCGCTCGTCGTCATGACCGTCGACCTGAACGCGCGCGAGGCTGCCCCGGTCACGCAGGGACCCCTATGGGAGGCGCTCCTTGCGGCAACCGCGCTCGCGGGCCTCTTTCCCCCCCGGGAGCAGAACGGCCGCCGCCTGGTCGACGGCCTGGCCCTCGTGCCCGTGCCGAGCGACGCGGTTCGCGAGGCAGGTGCCGACGTCACGGTCTCCGTCAACATCATCAGCCGCGAGACGCTGCCGGCATGGCCGGGGTCGGCAACGCAGGCCGACGAGCAGCGGAAGGCGCGACCCGCAAGAATGCTCGACACATTGCTGGAGGTCATGGACCTGGCGCAGCTCGACTCGAGCGAGCAGCACGCGGCGCGGGCCGACGTCCCGATCACGCCGCGCTTCGGACCATCGACCTGGCGGGACTTCCACCTCGCCGACCTGTTCCTCGAGGCCGGGCGAGTCGCAGCCCGCGAGCGGTTGCCCGCGCTCGCGTCGCTGGCCCGTCCCCAGTCCGGTCACTATCACTAACCCGAACGAGAAGGAGGTACGCATGGCAGTCCGTGAGTTCACGTTCGCCGACGCGAAGGACATCCTCGTCAACCGCATCGGCGTCCCGGAGGATCAGGTCGTCGACGATCCGAGCTTGACGTTCGACCAACTCGGGCTCGACTCGCTCGCGTTCGTCGAGATCCAGCTCGCGATGCAGCAGGAGTACGGGTTCACCATCCCCGACGAGGACGCCGAGCAGATCACGACGGTCGGCGAGGCGATCGAGTACACCAACCGCCGTCTGCGGGAAGGAGGGGAGCAGTAATGGCCAAGACTGACAACTCCGTCGTCATCGACGCCCCGCTCCAGTTCGTGTGGGAGCGGATGAACGACGTGCCGAGCTGGCCGGACCTCTTCACCGAGTATGCGCAGGCGGAGATCCTCGAGCGCCGGGGCGACACGATCGAGTTCCGGCTGACCACGCACCCCGACCCCGAGTACGACGGAAAGGTCTGGACGTGGGTGTCGGAGCGTACGGTCGACCCGGACAGCCACTCGGTCAAGGCCCATCGCATCGAGACCGGGCCCTTCGAGTACATGAACATCGAGTGGTACTTCGAGCCCGAGGGAGAGGGCACCAACATGCGCTGGGTACAGGAGTTCTCGATGAAGCCCGACGCCCCCGCGAACGACGAGCAGGCCGAGGAGTATCTGAACAAGAACACGCAGGTGCAGATGAGCGCGATCAAGGAGCGCCTCGAAGAGGCGGCAAGAGGGGGTTAGCGAGCCATCGTCCAGGCCGGCGGCGGTCCGCCGAAATCGGTGCCCGCCCGCTCCGCAGCAGTCTTGCGGACCGCCTCGGCCAGCCCCGGGCTCTCGGCGAGCAGAGCGTCGAAGCGATCTTTGGGGACGACCATCAGGTCGACGTCCTCGGCCGCGACCGCGTCGTAGCGGTGCGGGGCGCCGAGGAGCAGGGCGAGCTCGCCGAAGTACTGCCCCGGCCCGAGGCTGGCCACCTCGACGTCGTCCTCGGCCAGGATGCGCACGACACCGATCAGCACTATGAAGAGGCCGTCGGCGGGCGAACCGCGCTCGAAGACGCGAACACCGGCAGGCCAGTGGAGATTGAACGAGCTGCCGACGATCGCGAGCAGCGTGGCCTCGTCGCAGACCGCGAGCCCCGGAACCGCCCGCAACGCTTTGACGAGACTATGGCCGCCCTCGGCCCGTCCCGCCGACCCTTCCGCTGAGGCCGCTTCTCCGACTATGGTGCGGCGAGTCTAGCGTGCCCGACCTTGCCGCCATCCCGCTGCGTATCGCGCAGATCTCCGATGTCCACGTGGGTGGGGGGCTGAGCTTGCCGCCCGAGGCGCTGACCGGCATCGTGGAACTCGTTCACCGAATCGCGCCGGACGTGGTCGTCATCGCGGGCGATCTGACCACCGACGGGTACGAGTGGGAATACGAGGAAGCAGCCGCGTGGGTCGAGCGCTTCGAGCCGCCCACCGTCATCATCCCGGGCAATCACGACGCGCGGAACGTCGGCTACGTCCACTTCGATCGCTTCTTCGGCGAGCCGTTCTCCCGCTTCCATGTGGACTTCGACCCGGTTCGAGCCGAGCGGCTGCAGGCGAGCGGCTTCACGATCGTCGGGCTCGACTCCTCGGAGCCCGACGTGAACGAGGGACGCGTCGGCCGGGACCGCTACCCGTGGATCGCCGAGCAGTTCGGCGAGCCCGACGACATCCGCATCGTCACGGTTCACCACCACCTCGTCTCGATCCCCGGGACGGGCAGGGAGCGGAACATCGTCCTGGACGCAGGCGATCTCCTGCTGACCCTCGTCGGCCTGGACGTCGACCTGGTCCTTTCCGGGCACAAGCACGTGCCGTTCTTCTGGGGGGTGAACGGCATGCTCGTGTGCAATTCCGGCACGGCCGGCACGCGCAGGATTCGCGCCGGCTCGCCGCCGTCGTGGAACGAGCTCCACATCGACGCCTCGACGATCAAGGTCTTCGTGCACTACCTCGACGGCCGCCGCGAGCTGTCTGCGATCTTCAGCCGCAAGACGCGCGCACTGACCCGTGAGGGCTTCTACGTCACGGACGCGTTCGTTCGCTCCAACCGCGTCGCCGGCTACGTTCTGGACGCCTAGGAGCCCGTTCCGAAGCGAGGCCTCGTACCGTCCCGGCTCGTCGCCCAGAGGCCCGTCCACCACTCCACGTGCGGCATGCCGCTCCGCCGCATGAGGTTCAGGTGCGCGCCGACGTCGAAGCTCGTGCGGCGCAGGTCCACGGACAAACTCCCGTCCCGGGCCTCCACGATGCCGTACTCGGCCCACGGGCAAACCCGCATCACGGGCTCCTGGCGCTCGAACGGCAGGCCGACGCTGCCGGGGTTGACGACGAGGCCTTCACCGTGCCGCCGCACCATCTGGAAGTGCGTGTGGCCCCCCACCATGAGCTGAGCCCGCCTCGCGCCGAGCATCTGGTCGAGCTGCTCGTCGGGAGTCGTCGGCAGGATGCGGTCCTCGGACGAGCGGGGTGAGCCGTGGAACGCGAGCAGCTCGAAGCCGTCGTCGACAGGCAGCCGAACTGCCGTGCTCAGCCCGCGCAGGTACTCGAGGTCGGCGTCCGACAGGCCCGCCTTCCACCAGGCGCCCAGCTCCATCAGCCGACGGTCGAGATCGTTGTCGGGCTCGGGGAAGCCGCTGACGAAATACGCGTCCCAGTTGCCCATCACGACGGGGCAATCGAGCTCGCGCAGCCGGGCGATCGTCTCCGCGGGCTGCGGGCCGACGGCGATGTCACCGAGACAGACGAGCTGGTCGAGCTGCTCGTCGCGGAACTCGTCGAGCACCGCCTCCAGCGCGAACAGGTTCCCGTGGAGGTCGCTGATGAGTCCCAGCCGCATTTCTCCGCTGCTCCCGGCTATTCCGCGGAGACGCCGAGGGCTGCGAGCCGTTCACGGACCCGCT
>JACCTQ010000189.1 GCA_013812265.1 Actinomycetota bacterium | reverse complement strand
GGCTCAGAGCCACAAGCCGCCGCAGCGGGAGCGGCGGCGGCGGCGAAGATCGGCCGCCACGCTCACTCCGAACGCAACGTGGTCGGCCAGCTGCGGTAGAAGGGGCAGCGAGCGGATCCGCGGGAGGCGGCGCCCCACCGTGCCGAGATCGAGCGCTGCGATCGCGAGCCCCGCCAGCGCTCCGAGCGTCACGGTGCGGCGCTCGGGCAGCGCGCGGCTGAGAACGACGCCCCACCCCAGCGAGACCCCGATATGCACCGGGACCGCCGCGAGTAGGAGACGGCCGCGGCGGGCCTCGTCCGGCAGCAGGATGGAGCCGGCGGCGAGCGTGGCCTCCAGCGGATCTCGGCCCGTGAGTAGCGCATGCACGGTGGACGGAGCTCCACTGACGACCGCCGCCACGGCGCCGGCTGCGAGCCCATTACGGATCGTCTCTGCGGCCACGGTCCTCTCTCTACCCTAAGGGCATGGCAGTCGTGATCGGATCGAACCTTCGCAAGGAGCTCTCGGGCGACCCGCTCTTCGACGGCGTCTCCTTCAAAGTGGAGCGACGCGACCGGCTGTCCCTCTCCGGACCGAACGGCGCCGGCAAGACCACGCTCCTCCGGATCCTCGCGGGAGAGACCGAGCACCACGGAGGTGAGCTGGCGTGGGAGAAGGGGACGCGCGTCGCGCTGCACGATCAGCGACCGCCCGCGCAGAGCGAGGCGACGCTCCGCGAGTACGGGCTCTCGGGTGCCGCCGATCTCGTCGCGCTCGAGGACGAGCTGCGACGGCTGGAGCACGCGATGGCGACGGGCGACCACGGCCCCGCCACGCTGCGGCGCTATTCCGAGGCGCAAGCGCGCCTCGAGCACGCGGGCGGCTATGCCTGGCGGGAACGCGTGACGTCGGTGCTCCGCGGCCTCGGATTCGATGAGGGAGAGCTCGACAGGCCGTTACGGACCTTTTCCGGCGGCGAGCTCACGCGCGCGTCACTCGCGCGCGCGCTGGGCGGCGACCCGGATCTGCTCCTGCTGGACGAGCCGACGAACCATCTGGACATGGCGAGCCTGGAGTGGCTGGAGACGGAGCTGCAAGCGCTCGACACCGCGATCGTGATCGTTGCCCACGACCGCTGGTTCCTCGAGGCGACGACGACCGCCGTGCTGGAGCTGGATGCGGGCCGGTCGACCTACTTCCCTGGTCCGTGGCATGTGTGGCGGCAGGAGAAGGCGGCGCGCGCGTCGGCTGCATCGACTCTCGCCGAGCGGCAGGCCGAGGACATCGCCCGGCTGGAGCGCTTCGTGGCGCGGTTCCGCTACGGGACGAAGTCCCGCCAGGCCCAGGCGAAGCTGAAGCAGATCGAGCGGATCGAGCGCGTGCGCGCCGACGCTCCGGCCGGCGGCGGTCGCACGCTCGGGTTCGAGTTCCTGAAGCCGGCGCGCAGCGGGCGAACGGTGCTGGAGATCTCGGATCTCACCCTGGCGGCGGGAGAGAAGCAACTCCTCGCCGGCGTCTCGCTCGCCATCGAACGGGGCGAGCACACCGCGCTCATCGGTCCCAACGGGGCGGGCAAGACCACGCTCCTGGAGGCGATCCTCGGCCGCCGACCTCCTGTCTCGGGCTCGGCGCGCCTCGGCTACGGCGTCGAGGTCGCCTACTTCTCGCAGCACGAGATCGAGCTCGACGAGCGCGGCTCCGTGCTCGAGTGCACGCAGGGCACGACCGGTCTTCAGCGCGGCCAAGCCCAGGCGCTGCTCGGGCGGTTCCTCTTCTCCGGATGGGACGCTCACGAGAAGCCGGTGGCGGCTCTCTCGGGTGGCGAGCGTCGCCGCCTCGCTCTCGCGCTCATCGTGGCTTCCGGCTCGAACTTCCTCGTCCTCGACGAGCCGACGAACCACCTCGACCTCGAGAGCCGTGAGGCGCTCGAGGCAGCGCTCGAGGCCTTCCCCGGCACGATCTTGCTCGTCTCCCACGACCGCGCCGTGCTCGACGCGGTGGCGACGAGAATCCTCGCGATCGAAGACGGGTCGATTCGGTCGTACGAGGGAGGGTGGGCCGACTACGTGCGTCTACGGGCCGCGCGCGAAGCGCCGGCGGCGGAAGCCTCGAAGCCGGCGGAGCGGAAGGTGCAGAAGAAGCGCCAGACGGAGAAGCGGGCCAAGCCCGCGCCGCCGAGCGAGCTGGAGCTGCTCGAAGCAGAGATCGCAGCGGCAGAAACGGCATTGGAGCAACTCGAGCGCCGCCTGGCCGAGGACTGGGCCGATGTGGACGCAGTGGCAGCACATCGCGTGACACGCGACAAGCTGCAGTCGCTGCTCGGCCGCTGGGAAGAGCTCTTCCAAAGCTCGCACGCCTAGTGCTGAGCCGGCGAGCCGGAAAGGCGGTCGTCCTTGCCGTCGTGACCGCATGCGCAGCGCTTTCCGGCTGCGGGGGCGACTCCGACGTCTATGCCGGCCTGAGCGAGGAGCGCGCGAGAAAGGAGGCGAAGATCTTCCTGGAGCAGGAAATCCGGGAGCCCACAAGTCCACTGCACCGTCACCGGGTTCGAATGGGGAGGGTTCGACCCGGTCGAAACCTGTCCGCCGAGCGCGCCTGGGTCGCCAGCTTCAGCGATCTGACGACCGGTGGCCGTTTCTGCGTCAAGCTGTGGAGGTCCGGGGCCAAGACCCTGCATGCGGAGTTCGATCGCTGCACGCGCGCCGAGAAGCCGCCAGATCGATCAGACCCCGAGGTATAGGAGTGAGCACAACCGGCTTGGGGGGAAAGCTCAGGTCCTAGCCCACAATCAGTCCGACAGCAACGGCGAGCGCGCGATTGAGCTTTCGCATCTGCTCGTCGTCAAGCGCCCCGACGTATGTTTCAAGGCGTTCCTTTGAAACCACGCGAAGCTGATTGCACAGGATCGTCCCGTCTTCCCGCAGTTCCCCGGTAGCGGCGAGCGGGACGTTCCAGGGATACTGCCGTGAAGGAATCTTCGTAGTTACTGCTGCGACCAGAACGACCGGCGACGCCCGGTTGGCGATATTCCCCGATACCACGACGGCAGGGCGGCGGCCCCCTTGCTCCGACCCCCGTGGCGTTCCAAAGTCAACCCAGTACAGCTCCCCGCGTCGGGGAGTTTGCTGATTCGGAGAAGTCACCACCCGCTACTCGGGCGGAAGCACCTCGTAGGTGGCCGGGAGATCAGCCTCCGCCAACTCCAAGTCGACGTCGGCCATCTCATGGTAGCCCTGAATCATGAGAGCCACCCGCGCAGTCAGCTCCTCAGTCACGTCGGCCGAGGAGAATGACGAGAGGGCTGCTTCTGTGACCAGGAGGTCGCGTCCCTGGGCAAGATATCGGTCAAGGTTCGCACGGACAGTTCTCCGACTGTCAGCGCTAATCAGTCGCGCCGTTGTCGTCGTGAACGACTGGACGCGAGGTAGCCCTTCTCTAATCTCCACTTGCGGCATCGTCAGCATCTCTCACCTCCTTCGGCATCGCCTTCTTAGCGTAGTTCTCCCAATTCTCCTGCAAAGCGTCGATGAGTTGCCGAACGAACAACGGTGAAAGCCCGATCCGCGCGACGACGATTCCGGTCAGGTTAGGCGCATTGGCATAGTCGACGCGCACGAAGTCGATAGTGAACTCGTGAGGACTGTGGTTCACCCGTGCAAAGTTTGCCCACACGCCACCCTGCTGGTCAGGCGTAATGCTGACCTCTAGAACGCCCTCGTAAACCGGCTGATCGTCCGGTTGCTTCATCTAGAAGATGCTAGCTACGTCTCGAGCGGAGCCATCGTGAGGCCGTGACCTGAGAGCTGGAGCCAGTACAGCTCCGCCGGCTCGCGATGGCCCGACCACACGACCGCTTGCCCGGAGTTGTGGATTCGGTCGGCGAGGCGCAATCCCCGCTCGTAGGAGACGCCGGGGAGCACGCTCGCAAGCGCGAAGGCGACGCCCTGGAAAGTGTTGTGGTCGTCGTTCAGAACGATAACGCGGCAGGCATCGC
Organism: Actinomycetota bacterium; assembly: GCA_013812265.1. GTDB lineage: Bacteria > Actinomycetota > Thermoleophilia > Gaiellales > Gaiellaceae > JACCTQ01. The sequence continues at coordinate 1,594 of JACCTQ010000189.1, read as the reverse complement.
CGAGACCGCCGCCCGGGCGGTCGGTCTCCTTCTCCGTCGGGGCGATGGGCATCGTGCTCACTCGGCGCTGAGGATAGCCCCGGCGATCTCCCCCCACAGGAGGAGCCCGGATCGTCCGCGGGGCCGATGACGCAAGAGCGTCAGCCGCTTAGCCTGTGACCCATGAAGCGTTCATTCCTCATAGCCGGCCTGTTCGCGGCCCTCATCGTGCTCGCGCTCGGAGGCTGGGCAGTGCAGGGAGCGCGCCGCGCGGCCACCGCCTCGGGCATCCGCCGCCGCGCTCGAGGCGCCGCGCCCCTTCGCTACGCTCGCGCCTAGCCGGACGAGTCGCCCGGGGCGACGAGCCCCGATTCGTACGCGAAGACGACGGCCTGCACACGGTCGCGGAGATCGAGCTTCATGAGGATGTGCGCGACGTGCGTCTTCACCGTCGTCTCGGAGACGAACAGCTCCCTCGCGATCTCGGCGTTGGACAGTCCGCGCGCGATCAACCCGAGCACCTCGAGCTCCCGCTCGGTCAGCTCCGCTGCCTTTGCCGGAAGCGTGCGCACGGAATCGGGTGGCCGCCGGATGAACTCTTCGATCACGCGGCGGGTGACCGAGGGAGCCAGGAGGGCGTCCCCCGAGGCCACCGCGTGGATCCCGTCCACGAGCTGCTCGGGCGGGACGTCCTTCAGGAGGAAGCCACTCGCTCCGGCCCGCAGCGCCTCGTACACGTACTCGTCCATGTCGAACGTGGTGAGCATCACGACCTTCGAGCTCGACCCCTCGGCGAGCAGCCTGCGCGTGGCCTCGATCCCGTCGAGCTCGGGCATGCGCACGTCCATGAGCACCACGTCGGGGCGCAGGCGCTTGCCCTCCGCGATGGCCTCGACGCCGTTGGACGCCTCGCCCACGACCTCCATCGAGTCCTCCGCCTCCAGAATCATGCGGAACCCGGTGCGGACGAGCGCCTGATCGTCGACGATCAGGACTTTGCAGCTCACGTCGGCTCTTTCAACGGAAGCCGTGCCCGGAGGCTGAATCCACCCTCCGGACGCGGGCCTGCCTCTAGCTCGCCGCCGTAGACGGCCACCCGCTCCCGGATGCCGACGAGTCCCTGCCCCCCGCCCGTGTCCTCGCCCGTGCCGCGCCCGTCGTCCGACACCTCGAGCTCGACGTCGCCGTTGACGTAGCGAACGACGACCTCCGCCGAGTGCGCGTCGGCGTGCTTGAGAGCGTTCGTCAAGCCCTCCTGGACGAGCCGGTATGCCGTCAGGTCGACGCCGGCAGGCAGTGCGGGCGCATCGCCCTCGACCCGGAGCTCAACGGGCAGGCCCGCGTCTCGAACCTGCTCGACCAGCCTCTCGAGATGCTGAAGGCTCGGCTGCGGAGCGAGCGCCGGCGCCTCCTCTGGACGCCTGAGCACGCCCACCATGCGGCGCATCTCGGCCAGCGCCTCCCGCCCGGTCCGCTCGACCACCTCGAGCGCCTCCCGCTCGCGTTCCTGCTCCGGACGCAGCAGCCTGCGCACGGCAGAGGCCTGAACGGTCATGACGCTGACGCTGTGGCCGACCACGTCGTGCAGCTCGCGAGCGATGCGCGCCCTCTCCTC
>JACCTQ010000188.1 GCA_013812265.1 Actinomycetota bacterium | reverse complement strand
GGGAGCCAGCATCCCGACGAGAGCGCGCTCGATGTCCTGCGTGAGCTCGTAGATGACGCGATACGTTCGGATCTCGACGCCTTCGCGATCACCGAGCGCACGCGCCTCGGCGTTCGGTCGCACGTTGAAGCCCACCACGAGCGCGCTCGAGGCCGACGCGAGCATGATGTCGCCCTCCGTGATTCCTCCGACGCCCTGGTGGATCACGTGTACCCGCACCTCGGTGTGCTGGATCTTGGCAAGCTCGGAGACTGCGGCCTCGACCGAGCCCACCACGTCTCCCTTGACGACGAGATTGAGATCGCGGACCGCGCCCTCCTGCATCTGCGTGAACAAGCTCTCCAGGGAGACTCCGGACGCGGAGCGCTGTGCCATCTGCTCGGTCCGCAGACGCTGACCGCGTAGCTGTGCGAGGTGCCGGGCCTGGCGCTCGTTCTCGACCACGCGGCAAAGCTCACCGGCGGGCGGCGGCTTGTCGAAGCCGATGATCTCGACCGGCTCACCCGGCTTCGCCTCCTTGATGCGCTCGCCCCGGTAGTTGAGGAGCGTCCGCACCTTGCCCGAAGCATCGCCTGCGACGATTCCGTCGCCCGTGCGGAGGGTCCCGCGCTGGACGAGCATCGTCGCCACCGGCCCGCGGCCCACGTCGAGGCGCGACTCGATGATCGGTCCGGAGGCCTCGGCGTTCGGGTTGGCCCGCAGTTCGAGCTCGGCGTCGGCCACGAGCAGGACCCGCTCGAGCAGGTCGTCCAAATTTTGCTTCGCCTTTGCAGACACCTCGGAGAACTGCGTCGTCCCGCCCCAGTCCTCCGGTTGGAGGCCGTCCGCCGCAAGCTCGCTGCGCACGCGCTCGGCATTCGCGTCGGGGAGGTCGATCTTGTTTACCGCCACCACGATCGGGACGTCGGCCGCGCGAGCATGCGAGATCGACTCCCTGGTCTGCGGCATGACCCCGTCGTCGGCGGCAACGACGAGCACGGCCACATCCGTCACCTTGGCGCCGCGCGCGCGCATCGCCGTGAATGCCTCGTGTCCGGGCGTATCCAGGAAGGTGATCCAGCGGCCGTTGTGGTGCACCTGGTACGCGCCTATGTGCTGCGTGATCCCACCCGCCTCGGTCTCCACAACGGCGGATTCGCGGATCGCGTCCAGCAGGGTCGTCTTCCCGTGGTCGACATGCCCCATGATCGTGACGACCGGCGGTCGAGCTACGAGATCCTGCTCGGCGTCCTCGAACACCTCCGGCGTCTCGTCCTCGTCGGCCGCACGCTTGATCGTCAGCTCGCGGTTCGGCGCAAGCTCGGTCGCGATCAGCTCCACCTCGTCATCCGCGAGCGTCTGTGTGATCGTGACCATCTTTCCCAGCCCCATCATCACCTTGATGATGTCGGGGACGGTTTTTCCGAGCGCCGCGGAGAGGTCCTTGACCGTAACGCCCGACGGCACTGTCACCGGGCCGGTCGGCTGTACGACCTCGCGCGGGACCTTGGGTCGAGTCTCCTGCCGATCACGTGACTGACGTGAGTCAGGACGCGGGCGACCGCCTCCCTCGATGACGACGCGTCGCTTGCCGCGGCCGCCAATCGCTCCCTGCCGCGGGCGGATCGGGCGGTTTGGGCGGTTTGGTCCGGAGTCGTTCGCCATCAGTGGATCTCCACCTGGCCAGTGTAGAGGCGGGCCAGACCGGGATCGACGCGAACGGTCGTGCGCAGCGTGCGTGCAAAGCCGCGGCGATGGAGTGCTCGCTCAAAGCACGAGAGACGGCGGCATGTGTACACGCCGCGGCCCGGACCTGCGCCCGGCGTCAGCTCGCCTGAGCGAGACCGGAACCTGACGAGGTCGTCCTGCCGCGCCTTGCAGCCGCAGCCCGCGCAGGTTCGCACCGGATGAGCGTCAGTTGCCGGCGTCCTGCACCTCCTCGGGCGGGGCAGGCTCGGCAGCAAGTGCTTCAGGCGCACCGATAGTGACGGTTCCGGATGCAATCCGGCCATCGGCACTCTCCTTCTCCGCAGCGTTACCCGTAATCGGAGCGGACGATCCCGGCTCTTCGATACTTGGGCTTGCGTCGAGGCTGTCCCCCTCGGCTTCGATCGGCGTCTCTGCCGTCACCGGCGCCTCAACTGCGGGGTCCGGCTCGCGCGTCGCGAGCTCCTGATGCGCAGGGACACCGCAGTAGCGGGACGCTGGGAGGGCGGTGTTGGGGCAGCGCTTGCCGTTCGAGAGCACCGCGCCGCAGCGGGTCGAGAACTCCTCGTCGTCCTCTCCTCCTCCGTAGGCCGCATCGGCCTCCGCCTGCGCGAACTCGGTGTCGGACTGGATGTCCACCCTCCACCCGGTCAGCCGGGCGGCGAGCCGCGCGTTCAGACCTTCTTTGCCGATGGCGAGGGCGAGCTGATCGTCCGGCACGACGACCGTGGCCTCCTTCGTTTCGTCGTCCACGAACACCTCGCGCACCCGCGCGGGCGAGAGGGCCTTGGCGACGAACCGAGCGGGCTCGGTATTCCACGGGATGATGTCGATCTTCTCCCCGCGCAGCTCGGAGACCACCATGCGGACGCGCGAGCCGCGCGGTCCCACACAGGCTCCGACCGGATCGACTCCGCCCGCGTGCGACTCGACAGCGATCTTGGACCGGTACCCGGGCTCACGTGCCACAGCGCGGATCTCGACAAGACCATCCGCGATCTCCGGAACCTCGAGCTCGAAGAGCGTCCGAATGAGCTCCGGATCACGCCGGGAGAGGATGACCTGTGGGCCTTTGGTCCCGGAGCGCACTTCGGTGATCACCGCCTTGATGCGACTGCCCTGCTCGTAGCGCTCACCGTCTACCTGCTCCGACCGCGGCAGCAGCGCTTCGACCTTCCCGAGGTCTACGAGCACGTTGTTCCGATCGCCCGCCTGCTGGACAATTCCGGTCACCACCTCGCTGACGCGATCGACGTACTCCTCGTACATCATCTCGCGCTCTGCCTCACGGATCCGCTGCAGGATCACCTGCTTCGCAGTCTGGGCAGCGATGCGGCCGAAGTCGTCCGGCGTGACATCGGCACGCTTCACCTGCTCCTCCGGTACGTCGGACCAGTCGATGATCAAGTCGTCGTCGATGATCAGCGTGTGTGAGCGCTCACCATTTTCGGCCTCCAGCCGCTCGAGCTCCGTGAGAGTGCGCTCTCGCGCTTCCTCCAGGAGCCGCTCCTCGATGTCCGGCGGCAGGTCGATCGAGAACACCCGGAAATCGCCTAGCTCGGGATCGAGCTCGACACTCGCGTGGCGGCTTGCGCCGGGCGTCTTCTTGTATGCGGCGAGGAGCGCATCCTCGAGGGCATTGATGAGCGTGTCGCCCTCGATGCCCTTCTCTCGCTCGATCGTGCGGACTGCTTCGATGATCTCTCGGCTCATCTCACTACCCTTCGTCGATCAGATTGCCCCGCACGATGGTCTCGTACGGGATCTCTACTGCGCCATCGTCTGCGATCGCGATCTGCAACGTTCGGTCGCCGGCGGCGACCAGCTCACCCCGGAACCGCTTGCGTCCTCCGATGTCCTCTGACGTCCGGACGGACACCCGTCGGCCCAGAGCTCCGGCGAAGTGACTCGGCTTCCGTAGCGGACGCTCCACCCCCGGTGACGAGACGTCGACGGCGAAGCGGTCGAGGTAGCCCCGCAGAAGCGCGGTGACGCGCTCGCAGAGCGCGTGATCGACACCCTGAGGGTGGTCGATGTACACGCAGAAGCGAGCAGGGGACAGGAGCTCCAAGGCGAGCACATCGACGCCGGGCATCCCGGCTTCGACGTGCTGCGAAACCTCCCGCAGCAGCGTTCGTTCCCTCTCGTAGACGTTCGTCAAGCTCGTCCCTTGCTCCGGTTTTCCCCCGGTCAGGCTGCAGCCTGGGCCCGGGCTGATACAAAAAGTGGGCGCGCCGCGCCCACTTCCCAAACGGTGAAATGTGGTGGCCGAAGCATAGCAACAGGGCCCTCGATTCCCCCTGGACCCGGTCAGAGCAGGCTCGGTCGCTCAGCGCAGTTCGACGCTAGACGTCCAGCACGATCGTGACGGGCCCGTCGTTCACGAGCTCGACCTGCATCGTGGCCCCGAAGACGCCCGTCTCCACGTGGACACCGAGACGGCGGAGCTCCTCGCAGAATCGCTCGTACAGTGACTCGGCCTCCTCCCGGCCAGCAGCGCCGGAGAAGTCCGGCCTGGTTCCCTAGTACGCGCGCTTTTGAGACGCGTTGCACGACGGCTCGCAAGCCTCTACTCCAGGTTGCGTATACGCGCCGCGTATTGCTCGCTGCCCGGCCGAAGCGAGCTCGCGAGCTTGTAGTGCCCGTTCGCCTCCATGGCCCGACCCAGCTTCTCGAGGCACCGGCCGAGAGCGTAGTGCGCGTAGTCGTCCGTGGGCGACAGCTCGAGCATCGCCCGAAACTCCCTCTCCGCCTCGAGGTAGCGGCGAATGCGGAAGTAGGCAATGCCGAGCGCCTCGCGGATGGATGCCTTGTCGGGTTCGCGCCGTTTTGCCTTCTCCAGCGGAACCGTGGCCTGCGCGGCCATGCCTTTCGAGAGATGAGCACGACCTTCCTGGAACAGGTTGTAGACCTCGCTCAACTCAATACTCCCAGGTAGGGAAAATTCTCTTCCATCAAGTCAACCGCATGCGTCAAATCGCGGGTGGGACCGACCTCCACCGTCCACCCTCAGCCCCGACGCGATCGCCCTCCGAAAGGCCACGGCGAGCTCGAACGGGGGGCCTGGGAGATCGTCGAGAAAGCCGGCAGTCTCCGCGCGCAGCCCCCAAAGAGGCGCGGCCGCGAGTGGGTTCTCGGGGTTCCCGTCGCCGATCGTCGTGACGCGTCCCTCGACGGTGCGAACGGCGACACGGCCAGGCCCCGGCGGCGGATGGCGGCGAACCGCGAGAGCACCCGGGGCGCCGGACGTGGCGAACCGCTCGGCAAAGCGACCCACATCGCCCGGCCCGAAGAGCGTGTCGGCGGCCGCGACGATGAGAGGAGGCTGAGCTCCGGCCCGCAACGCTCGCCGTACGGCGTCCGCCGACCCGTCGGCCGAGGGTTGTCGCGCCAGGCGCAGTTGTACGCCGAACGGCCGGCCGCCGTCCAGGAGTCGCTCGATCTGCGAGGCGAGGCGACCGACGACGACGGTGACGTTCACGATGCCCCCCGCGGCGAGCTGCCGTAACAACGTCGCGATCACCGGGCGGCCGTCGATCGGAAGCACGGGCTTCGCCCATCGCTCCGTGACCGGCCGGAGCCGGCGACCCTCTCCGGCCGCCATGACGACCGCTTCCACTGGCACGCTGGCGACTTCCGGGCGGAGCACTAGCCGCCGAAGCCGAGCGACCGGAGCGAGAGCATGCCCCGGAGGCGCTGAAACGGCGTCAGACGGCGTCGCACGCGCCGGCGAAGCTCACGGAACTCGCGGCGGGCGCGGCGGGCGGCCTCGGCCGCTTCCCGGGGC
>JACCTQ010000166.1 GCA_013812265.1 Actinomycetota bacterium | reverse complement strand
TGGGTGCAGGTGCCGCCGGGCGTACCGCACACGTTCACGCTTCCCGACAACGGCCCCGTGCGCTTCCTCAACGCCCACACGCCGAGCTGCGGCTTCGGCACGTTCCTCCGAGGACTCGACGACGCGCCCTCGGGTGACGAGCCGGCCGCGGTGCGGGCAACGTTCGATCAGGAACCGGCCCCTCTCTGGCCCTCCGCTTCTGCGCAATGACGAGGCGGGCAGAGAGCGGTCGAGCTCTTCGCGGATCCAGACGGGCGCAAGACTGAGTCAGCACATGGGCTCTTGTCGCGAAGCTGGTCCTGGCCGACCACAAGCCTCGCCAGAGGAGCCGAGGCGGCCGACATACGATGCAGTCGTGGACAAGGCGGCGATCACGGCAGTACTCGTGTCCCGGTTGGTCGCCGCTCAGTTCCCTCTGTGGGCTCACCTCCCCGTCTCACGGGTGGAGCTCGACGGATGGGACAACACGACCTTCCGGCTCGGCGAGGATCTGTCGATTCGACTACCGAGCGCCGACGGGTACGTCGCGCAGGTGGACAAGGAGCACCGGTGGTTGCCGGTCATCGCGCCGCACCTGCCCCTTCCCATCCCGGAGCCGCTGGCGAAAGGCGCTCCCGGTTGCGGATTCCCGAGGCCGTGGTCGGTGTACCGGTGGCTCTCGGGCGGGCACGCGACGGTGGAGCGGGTTGCGGATCTCGACCGCTTCGCGGCTGACCTGGGCGACTTCCTAGCCGCCCTTTACGAGATCGATCCCGCAGATGGTCCGGCACCCGGGGCGCACAACTTCTTTCGCGGCGGGCCGCTGACCACCTACGACAGCGAGGCGAGAGAAGCGATCTCTGCCCTGAGCGGCGAGGTCGACACGGACGCCGCGACCGAGGTGTGGGAAGCAGCCCTGGCGGCGAGGTGGCACGGCCCCTCCGTCTGGGCCCACGGGGACGTCACCGCCTCCAATCTGCTCGTCGTCGACGGGCGCCTGAGTGCCGTGATCGACTTCGGGTGCTCGGCAGTCGGTGACCCCGCCTGTGACGTGACCATCGCGTGGACGTTCTTCTTGGGCGACAGTCGAGAGGCGTTCCGGAACCGACTTCCATTGGATGATGGGACCTGGGCGCGCGGCCGTGGCTGGGCGCTCTGGAAGGCGCTGATCACGCTCGTCGAGACCCTGAAGCTGGACGGTGCACAGACAGACGGCACCGACCTGCGCATGGGCTGGCGGCTTAGCGCCAGACAGGTCATCGACGAAGTGCTCGCCGACCACAGCCGCCTACGCTAACGAGCGACAGCGTGCGCTCTTACGACCGCGTGTCCGCCTGCGTAGGACGGTAGGTGAGAGACGCAACGCCGTTGCTGAACGAGCGTGAGTCCGTCAGCTCCAGCGCAACCTCGTCGTCACCCTGCGGGAACCGCCCGCCCGCGCCCGCCAGACGCTCGTCGCGTCGGCCTAGCCCGAAGGGGGTGGTGAAAGTGGGATCCATAGGTGCGTCGAAGACATCGGGCTCCGCCACGGCGCCTAGAAGTTCCTCTCGCTCGGCACATTTGCGCGTACTCGGAAATGCTCGCATGGCCCAGCCGCTTTCGGGAGCCGTCGTTCCGAGTTCCGAGGCGCTTGTCGGGCTGACTGCGCAAGGCGACGTGGAGGCATTGGGCAGGCTCTACGACGCGCTCGGCAGCAGGGCGTACGGTCTGGCGCTTCGCGTCGTTCGTGACCCTGGGCTCGCCGAGGATGTAGTGCAGGAAGCGTTTCTCTCCGTTTGGCGCTCAGCCGCCACGTTCGACGCCCACCGAGGGGGCGCACAGACCTGGATCTTGACGCTCGTCCATCGTCGCGCTGTCGATCTAGTCCGGCGTGAGGCGCGCCGCGAGGAGTCGCCGGTGGAATCTCCTCCGGAGGTCGTGTCGCAATCTGCTGCCAAGACGGCTGCCACGTGGGCGGAGCGCCGGCGGGTCCGAAGCGCGCTCGACGCCTTGACCGAGAAACAGCGGCGGGCGCTCGAGCTCGCCTACTACGGCGGCTACTCCCAGAGTGAGATCGCCGACCGGCTCGGCGTGCCGCTCGGCACCATCAAGAGTCGGATGTTCGGCGGACTGGCACGCCTGCGCGAGCTTCTCTCCGAGCCTGAAGAGTCGGCACCAGCGCTCCACTGAGTCCGCCCCGAGCTCTCGGACGAGATTGCTTCCTCGGAGGTTGAAGGCCGCGGTAGATTTGGGTGACGATGGCAGCGCGCAGGATCTGCAAAGCGCGATCGCATCACTCGGCAACGTTTCACCGAGTACCACAGCCTGCAGGGCGGCCTTTGCCCAGGCGATCGTCGACAGTCATCTCCTCCTGCTGCCCCTGCCCCAGGGGCCGCTGACGTCGTCCAAGCCGCCGGGATAGCACTGCAGCGGGGCTGAGATTCGTCCTCCGCTCCGGCGGCGCCCGGCAGCTCGTAGCGCCCGCGCGTAGGCATCCCCGACCGTGTTGCCTGCAGCCATGACCTCGCCGGTCGAGCGCATCTCGAGGCCACGGTCGGCCGCTCCAGGGAAGCGCTCGCTCGGAAAGATCGCTTCCTTCGCCCAGGCGCGCGTCGGCTCGACTCGCTCGGGGAGGCAGAGATCGTCCAGCCCATCGCCGAGCAAGAGACGGCAGGCGTGCTCCACGAGCGGCAGACCCATCGCCTTCGCGACGAACGGCACAGTTCGTGACGCGCGCGGGTTCGCCTCTAGCACGTGCAAATCGCCGCCCGCGAGCGCGAACTGGACGTTCAGGAGACCGCGAGCGCCGAGACTGCGCGAGAGCGCCGAGACCGTCGTCCGGATCTCATCCTCCAGCGCGCGGTTCACCGACGGCGCGGGCACGACGCAGGCCGAGTCGCCCGAGTGCATGCCGGCCGGCTCGACGTGCTCGAGAATCCCGGCCACCCAGGCGTCGTCGCCGTCGCAGAGCGCGTCGACGTCGAGCTCGATCGCCCCTTCGAGGAAGGAATCGAGCAGCGACGGCCCCGGCAGCGGCATGAGCTCGCCGGGCCCGCGAACGACGCGCATCCCCCGCCCGCCCAGCACGTAGTGGGGCCGAACGAGGAGCGGGTAGCCGATCCGCTCACCGACCGCATATGCCTGCTCTGCCGTCTCGGCCGTACCCCATGCCGGCGAGCGAAGCCCGAGCTGGTCGATCAGCGTCGCGAAGCGCCCGCGATCCTCGGCGGCGTCGATCGCCTCGAGCGGGTCACCCAGCAGCGGTACGCCTCGGGCTGCGAGCGGGTGCGCGAGCGCGAGGGCCGTCTGACCGCCGAGCGAGACGACGACCCCGAGCGGCCGCTCCAGCTCGCAGACGTCGAGTGCCCGCTCGAGCGTGACGGGCTCCAGGTAGAGGCGGTCGCTCGTGTCGTAATCAGTGGAGACCGTCTCCGGATTCGAGTTCAGCATCACGCTCTCGTAGCCGAGCCGGCGGAACGCATGCGCCGCGTGCACGCAGCAGTAGTCGAACTCGATGCCCTGGCCGATTCGGTTCGGGCCGGAGCCGAGGACGAGGATCGAGCGCCCGGAGGGGTCGGGCGCGGGGTCTCCGTGCTCGTACGAGAGGTAGTAGTACGGCGTCCGCGCCTCGAACTCGGCCGCGCACGAGTCGATAGCCAGCCGCCCCGGCACCGGCCGGCGCGCTCGCACCTCGGCCTCCTCGAGCCCGAGGACGCGCGCGATCCATGCGTCAGGCAGGCCGAAGCGCTTAGCGGCGGGGACGTCGCCGTCTCGCCCCAGGCGCGTCTCGGCGGCGGCGATCTCCCCTAGTTCCCGCGCGAAGTACGGGTGCAGGCCCGGAATTTCCGGCAGCTCCATGGAGTCTTCGCGCCCCTCGAGCGCCTTGAGGAACGCCTCCGGAAACGTTCGTCCGAGCCCGAGCGCCTCGCCGACCGATCGCATCTCGCTGCCGAGCATCCGGTCGGCGTCTGGAAACTTCTCCCAGTCGAACCGTGGCGCCTTGACCGCCACGTAGTCGAGCGCGGGCTCGAAAGCGGCCGTGGTCTTGCCCGTGATGTCGTTCGGGAGCTCGTCAAGCGTGTAGCCGACCGCGAGTAGGGCGGCGAGCTTGGCGATCGGAAAGCCGGTCGCCTTCGAGGCGAGCGCCGACGAGCGCGAGACGCGGGGATTCATCTCGATCAGGGCAAACTCGCGACACGCCGGGTGGTAGGCGAACTGGACGTTCGCCCCACCCGTGGCAACACCGACCGCCCGGGCGCAGGCAAAGGCGGCTTCGCGGAGTCGCTGGTACTCGGCGTCAGGAAGCGTCTGCTGCGGCGCAATCGTCCACGAGTCGCCGGTGTGGACGCCCATCGGGTCGAGGTTCTCGATCGAGCAGACGACGACACAGTTGCCGGCCGCGTCCACCATGACCTCCAGCTCGAATTCCTGCCAGCCCGCGAGGGAGCGCTCGACGAGCACCTGGCCGACGGGGCTCGCCGCCAACCCGATCTCCACCTGCCGGCGGAGCTCGAGCGAGTTAGCTGCAAGGCCGCCGCCTCGGCCTCCCAGGGTGAACGCCGGACGAACGATCGCCGGCACGGGACAGCCCGGGGGTAGCTCGTCGACCGCGGAGACGGTCAGGCTGTCCGGGACGGGCAGGCCGGCCGTGCGCATCGTGTCACGGAAGACGAGCCGATCCTCGGCACGGCGAATCGACTCGACGCCGGCGCCGATCAACTCGATGCCGTGTCGCGCTAGCACGCCGGCTTCCTCCAGCTCGACCGCGAGGTTCAGCGCCGTCTGACCGCCGAGGGTCGGCAGCAGCGCGTCCGGCCGCTCGCGCTCGATCACCTCCGCGATCGTCTCCGCGTCCAGCGGTTCCAGGTAGGTCGCGTCGGCCCATTCCGGATCGGTCATGATCGTCGCCGGATTCGAGTTGACCAGCACCACACGCAAGCCCTCGCGGCGTAACACGCGGCAGGCCTGGGCGCCGGCGTAGTCGAACTCGCAGGCCTGGCCGATCCGGATCGGCCCTGAGCCGATGATCAGGACAGAGCGAAGATCGGTGCGTTTCGGCACGTCTCGGCGATCCTGTCGAAGAAGGGCAGTGCGTCGAGCGGTCCAGGAGCGGCCTCGGGGTGGAACTGGACGGTGGCGAAGTCCTCGCCGGCCAGGCCCTCGACCGTCCCGTCGTTGAGGGAGACGTGCGTCACGTCGGCGCCGTTACCCGCCGAGACGGCGTAGCCGTGGTTCTGGACGGTGACGAGCACGCGGCCGCTCCGAAGGTCGCGCACCGGGTGGTTGGCGCCACGGTGGCCGAACGGGAGCTTGAACGTCCCGAGCCCGAGCGCAAGTCCGACGAGCTGGTGGCCCAGGCAGATGCCGAAGAGCGGCACGGCGCCGAGCAGCTCCCGCACAGCCGCGACCGGAACGTCGAGTGCCGCCGGGTCGCCGGGGCCGTTTCCGATGAGCACCGCGCGCGGGCTCGTCCCGAGGATCGCATCGGCGTCCCAGTCGCCGGGGACGACGAGCACCTCCAGGCCGGTCGCGGCCAGCCGCTCGGGGATGGAGCGCTTGCAGCCGAGGTCGAGCAGCGTTACGCGTGGCCCCGAGCCGACGCTGTAGGGCTGGCTCGCGCCAACCCGAATCGCCAGCGGCCTCCCGTCGATCGGCGGCTCGGCGAGGGCGAGCGCGTGCAGTTGGGCCGCCGGAGCCTCGCCGAGTGCGCAACGGAGGGCGCCCTGATCGCGGATTCGACGGACGAGCGCGCGCGTGTCGACTTCCTCGAGCGCCACGACGCCCTGGTCTGCGAGCCAGGCCGTCCAGTCGGCCCGGCCGCGGCGCATGACGATCCCGCGCGCCTGGACGGCCTCGGATTCCATTCGCGCCGAGTCGACACCGTAGTTGCCGATCAGCGGGTAGCTGAAGCAGAGCACCTGCCCGACGTAGCTCGGGTCGGTGGCGGCTTCCTCGTAGCCGGCCATCGCGGTCGTGAAGCAGGCCTCGCCGGCGGCAAGACCGCAGGCGCCGACGCTGCGGCCGGTGAAAACCGTGCCGTCCTCGAGCACGAGACGAGCGGTGCGCATCGTTTGCATACTACTAACTTAATAGGCATAATATGCACATGCTCGGGACGGCCATTATCGGCTGCGCTGGCTACAGCGGCCAGGAAACGCTCGACCGGGTGCTCGCGCATCCGCAGCTCGAGCTGGTCGCCCTCGGCTCCGACTCCCTCACCGGGCAGGCGCCCGAGGCCTTTGATCCGCGGCTCGAGGGCGTGTCCGCGCCACATTTTCTCCCCAATGCCGAGGCGCTTGCAGCCGGAGCCGAGCTCGTTTTCCTCTGCCTCGGCGCTGAGGAAGCGGCCGCCATCGAGCCGCCGGCCGGGGCGGTCGTCGTCGACCTCTCGGGCGCACACCGGCTCGCGGAACCGACGCTGTACGACGAGTGGTATGGCTTCCCGCACCCGCGCGCGGGTGAGCTCGACGGCTGGAGCTACGCTGTCCCTGAGCTCTTTCCGCCGGCGGGCGACCTGATCGCCAACCCCGGCTGCTACGCGACCGCCGCACTGCTCGCCCTCGCGCCGCTCGCCGACGCGCTCGATCCGGCCACGGTCGTGGTCGACGCCAAGTCGGGCGTCTCCGGCGCGGGCCGCGCGCTGAAGCCGTCGGCGCACGCAGGGTTCGTACTCGAGAACCTGTCTCCCTACCGCGTCGGCACGCATCAGCACGCGCCCGAGCTGGCGCAGGCGCTCGGCTTCCCCGTCTGCCTGGTTCCGCACCTGCTGCCGATCCGCCGCGGCCTGCTCGTCACCTGCTACGCGCAGGCGACGGAAGGCGACCTGCGCGAGCTTCGCGACCGGCTGGAAGCGGCGTACGCGACGACGCCCGCGGTGCGGCTGCTTGCGAAGGGCGTCGTGGTCGAGCTCTCGCGCGTGCAGGGAACCGACACCGCCGAAGTCGCGCTGTTCGAGGACAGGCTCACCGGTCGCGCGATCGTGGTCTGCGCACTCGACAACCTCGGCAAGGGCGCGGCCGGCCAGGCGGTTCAGAATGCAAACCTCGCGCTCGGCCTCGACGAGACGCTCGGGTTGCGACTGGCCGGGGTGCCAGTCTGATGAGCGTCACCGCCGCAAGGGAGTACGCAGCGAGCGGCATCGAGTGCGGGATCCGCCGCTCCGCGCCCGACCTCGCGCTCGTCCGTTCGCTCGTCCCCGCGACCGGTGCGGCCATGTTCACCGTCAATCGAATGCAAGCCGCGCCGGTCGTCGTCTCCCGCGAGCACGTCGAGCTCGCCCAGCCGCAGGCCGTGGTCGTCAACTCCGGCGTCGCCAACGCAGCCACCGGCCCGCGCGGCGAGCTCGACGCGCGTGCCACGACCGCGGAGGCCGCACGGCTCCTCGACCTCGACGCGGAGCAGGTGCTCGTGCTGTCGACCGGCGTCATCGGCGCGCCTCTTCCACTTGCAAAGGTCCTTGCCGGCCTCCGCACGGCGACGGCTGCGCTCTCGACCGAAGGCGGAGAGGACGCCGCGCAGGCGATCCTCACCACCGACACGAAGGCGAAGCAGGCCGTCGTCCAAGGCGCGGGCTTCATCGTCGGCGGCATGGCCAAGGGCTCGGGGATGATCCATCCGAACCTCGCCACGATGCTCGCCGTCGTCACGACCGACTACCCGCTCGAGCTCGGCGAGGCGATCGAGCTGCTCCGGCCCGCGGTGGACGAGAGCTTCAACTCGATCTCCGTCGACGGGGAGTGCTCCACCAACGACGCGGTCGTGCTGCTCGCGAACGGCGCATCGAATGCCGCCCGCAACGACGACGCGTTCGCCGCGGCGCTGCAGGCGATCTGCTCCGACCTCGCCTCCCAGATCGTCGCCGACGGTGAGGGCGCCACTATTCTCGCGGAGATCACTGTCACCGGCGCTGCGAGCCGCCCCGAGGCGAAAGCGATCGCGCGCCGGATCGCGACCTCGCCGCTCGTGAAGACTGCGCTTTTCGGACGCGACGCGAACTGGGGCCGCGTTCTCTCGGCCGCCGGCTCTGCCCCCTACAACGGCGGCTATGCGCGCCTGGATCCGGCCCGAGCCTCGCTCAGCTTCAACGGGACGACCGTCTTCGCAGCGGGCGTACCGCAGGGGCAGGAGCCAGAGCTCGACGGGGCGAGCTGCCAGATCGAGCTCGACCTCGGGCTCGGTGAGTCGAAGGCCAGCTACCTGACCAGCGATCTTTCCTACGACTACGTTCGCATCAACGCGGAGTACCGGACGTGAGCCGGATCGTGGTCAAGGTCGGCGGCGCGGTCGCCGGTAGCTCGGCCGCGGCCATCCTCGAGCTCACGGCGATGGGCCACGAGGTTTGCGTCGTCCACGGCGCCGGTCCCCAGATCTCCCGCGAGATGGAGCGCTTCGGGCTCGAAGTCGAGTTCGTGGACGGACGGCGAGTCACCACCCGGGTCGCGCTCTCGCTCGTGCGCGCGTCGCTCGCGCGGGTGAACGAGGAGCTGTGCGCGGCCCTCGGCCCGCCGGCCGTGGGCCACTCGGGCGACGAGATCGGGCTTCACGCCGTGCCCATGCCGGCGCTCGGGCTCGTCGGCGACCCGTTGCCCTGCCGTCCGCCGGCGGTCGAGGCAACCCTGGCTGCCGGGAAGATTCCGGTCGTGGCTCCGCTTGGCGTCGGCCCTTTGAACGTGAACGCCGACGAGGCAGCCGCCGCGCTCGCTGTCGGGCTGGGCGCCGTCACACTGCTCTTCTTCACCGACGTCCCCGGGCTGCTGCTCGAGGAAGGGGTCGTCGGGAGGATCGGCGCGGAGGAGGCTGAGCGCCTGCTCGGCGCGGGCGTGCTGGAGGGCGGCATCGTCCCCAAGCTGCACGCGGCGGTCTCGGCCGCCAAACTCGGCGTCGAGGCGCGGATCGGCGAGACGGTGGTGGTCGCGTGACCGCGACTGCCTCCTCCGCGCCGCTGCTTCCGACCTATGCCCGGCAGGACGTCACCTTCGTCTCCGGCGAGGGCTCGTGGCTCGAGGACGACACGGGCCGCCGGTATCTCGACCTCGTGGCCGGGATCGCGGTCGTCGCGCTCGGCCACCTCCATCCGGCCCCGCTCGCCGCCGCGCAGGCTCAGCTCGAGCGACTGTGGCACGTGTCCAACCTCTACTGGACGGAGCCTGCGTCGGAGCTGGCGAGCCGGCTATCGGAGCGCTTCGGCGGTGCGCAGGCGTTCTTTTGCAACTCGGGCGCCGAGGCGATCGAGGCCGCCCTCAAGTACGCGCGCAAGGCGACCGGCAAGGCAGGGTTCGTCGCGCTCGAGGGATCGTTCCACGGGCGAACCTTGGGTGCGCTCTCGGTCACCGGCCAGCCGGCGAAGCGAGCAGCGTTCGAGCCGCTCGTCCCTCACGTCGCCTTCGCGTCCCTCGACGATCCCGCTTCGCTGGCCGCGGCGGTCGGTTCCGACACCGCATGCATCCTGATCGAGCCCGTGCAGGGAGAGGGAGGTGTCCGTCCTGCGTCCACGGAGTTCCTGGCCGCGGCCCGCGCCCTCGCCGACGAAGCCGGCGCGCTGCTCGTCCTCGACGAGGTGCAAACCGGGATCGGCCGCACCGGAAGCTTCTTCGCCTGGGAGCAGCTCGGCGTCAGGCCGGATGCAGTCACGCTCGCCAAGGGGCTTGCGAACGGACTGCCGATCGGCTGCCTGCTCGTGGCGGAGGACGCCGCGGGCGCGTTCGAGCCCGGCGACCACGCGACCACGTTCGGCGGCAACCCCGTCACCTGTGCTGCGGCGGTCGCCGTGTGCGACACGGTCACCGACGAGCTCCTCGACACCGTCCTCGCTCACGAGACTCTGCTGCGAGGCTCGCTCCCCGGGCTGCGCGGCCGGGGCCTCTTGCTCGCGCTCGACGTCGACCGGCCGGCGAACGAGATCGTGGCCGACTGCCTGGCGCGGGGCCTGCTCGTCGCCACCGCCGGCGAGCAGACGCTTCGACTCACTCCCGCGCTGACGATCACGACCGGGGAGCTCGAGCACGCGCTCGGGATCCTCGAAGAGGTGCTCACATGAGCAAGTTCGAACGACAGGGCGTGATCCTGCGCCTCGTCCAGGAGCGCGAGCTCGCCACGCAGGCCGAGGTCGCCGACGCACTCAGGCGGGCCGGCTTCGACGCCGTTCAGACCACGGTCTCCCGCGACATCGCGCAGCTCGGGCTCGTGAAGGCGCGCGGCGCGGGCGGGCGGCTCGTGTATGCGCTTCCGGGCGCGGCCGATCTCGACCGGCTGAGCGAGCTCGCCTCGGCGCTGCGGCGGTGGGTCACCTCGATCGACTCGACCGGGAACCTCGCGGTCGTCAAGACGCCCCCCGGCTACGCGAGCGCGCTCGCGCGCGCGATCGACGAGGCCTACCTCGCCGACGTGGCCGGCACGGTCGCCGGCGACGACACGATCTTCGTGGCCGCCAGGGACGGCCTCACGGGCGCCGACCTGGGGGAGGAGCTTCGACACCACCTGGAAGGAGACACCTAGATGGCAACCGCTGTGCTCGCTTACTCTGGCGGCCTGGACACGAGCTGCGCGATCGCGTGGCTGAAGGAGGACTACGGCTACGACGAGGTCGTTGCCGTGCTGGTGGACGTCGGACAGGACGCCGACTTCGAGCCGGCCATCGCACGCGGCTACGCAGCGGGCGCCGACGACGTCGTCCTCGTCGACCGCACCGACGCATTCGCGGCCGAGCAGGTGGCGAAGGCCCTGCTCACGAACGCTCTCTACGAAGGCAAGTATCCACTCGTCTCCGCGCTCTCGCGGCCCGTGATCGCCGAGGCGGTCGCGGAGATCGCGCTCGAGCTCGGCGCGGAGGCGGTCGTCCACGGCTGCACGGGCAAGGGCAACGACCAGCTCCGCTTCGAGCTCGCGTTCAAGGCCAGATACCCCGGGGTGAAAGTGATCGCTCCGCTCCGCGACCGCATCTGGACGCGCGACGAGGAGATTGCCTACGCCGAGGAGCGCGGGATTCCGGTCGAGGCGAAGCCGACCTCGCCCTACTCGATCGACGACAATCTCCTTGGCCGGGCGGTCGAGGCCGGCACGCTCGAAGATCCCTGGCTTGCACCGCCCGAGGAGGCGTTCGCGCTCACCTCCGCGCCGGCAGTCGCACCAGAGGCGGCGGACGTCGTGATCGGGTTCGAGCACGGACTGCCGGTGTCCCTCGACGGTGAGGAGCTAACCCTGGCCGAGCTCGTTGCGGCTTTGAACGCACAGGCAGGCGCGTACGGGATCGGGCGGATCGACATGATCGAGAACCGCGCCATCGGCATCAAGAGCCGTGAGCTTTACGAGGCTCCAGCCGCGCTCGTGCTGATCGAGGCGCACCGCGCGCTCGAGGATCTCGTCCTGACTAAGGGGGAGCTCGACGCGAAACGGGAGCTCGAGCCGAAGTGGGCGAAACTCGTCTATGACGGTCTGTGGTTCAGTCCTTTACGGTTCGCGCTCGACGCATTCGTGGCGGTGACGCAGGAGGTGGTCACCGGCGATGTGCGCGTTACCCTCGCGCCCGGCGCCGCGACCGTCACCGGCCGACGCTCGCCGAATGCCCTCTACGCGGAGACGCTTGCCTCCTACGGTGTCGGGGAGACCTTCCCCCATGCGGCGGCGGAGGGTTTCATCGCGATTGCGGCGCTCGAGACCGAGTTGGCCGCGGCACGGGCGAGGAAGCTACAGCCGGCGTGACGCTCTGGTCGACCCGCACCGGGAAGGAGCTTGCGCCGGAAGTCAGAGACTTTCTCGACGTCGAGGATGCGGAGCTCTTGCCGTACGACTGCCAGGCGACGATCGTGCACGCGCGCCGGCTACACGAGGCAAGCCTGTTGTCCGCCGAGGAGCTCGCCGAGGTCGAGGAGAGACTCGGCGACGTCGAGTTCGAGCCGGGCGACGAAGACGTCCACACCTTCATCGAACGCACGCTAGGCGAGGTTGGACGAAAGATCCATGCGGGCCGCTCCCGGAACGATCAGGTTGCCGCGGCCTTCCGGCTCTATGTCGCCGACGCCTGTTTCGAGGCAGCGAATTTCATCCAGGCATTCGCCCGCGCGATTCTCGGCCTCGGCGAGGCGGAAGCCGAGACACCGCTGCCCGGGTACACGCATCTGCAGCGCGCGCAGCCGGTGTCAGTGGGTCACCACCTGCTCGCGTGGGTGGAGATGCTCGAGCGCGACCTCGAGCGCTTCCACTTCGCCGCCGAGCAGGCGCGGCCGTCGCCGCTCGGCGCCGGCGCGCTCGCCGGCTCGACCCTGTCGCTTCCCCCGCCGCCGGGCGAGACGATGCGGAACTCGCTCGACGCGGTCGCCGATCGCGATTTCGCGCTCGACTACCTGTATGCGTGCGCGGTGCTGTTCACGCACCTGTCCCGAATCGGCGAGGAGCTCGTCCTCTGGACGACGGCGGAGTTCGGCTTCGCCCGTCTTCCCGACGAGGCGGCGACCGGCTCCTCGATGATGCCGCAGAAGCTGAATCCGGACGTCGCCGAGCTCGCCCGCGGCAAGGCGGGCACCGCAATCGGACGTTTGACCGGGCTGCTCGCCGTCGTGAAAGGTCTCCCGCTCGCCTACGACCGTGACCTGCAGGAGGACAAAGCGCCGGTCTTCGCCGCGCGGCGTGACGTGCGCGGAGGTCTAGCAGCACTGGGCGTCCTCATCGGGGGGCTCGAGCTCGACCGCGGTCGACTCGCAGCCGCCTGCGCCGACCCGCTGCTCCTAGCGACCGAAGCGGTCGAGACGCTCGTCGCCTCGGGGATGCCGTTCCGCGACGCGCACGAGCACATCGCGGCACACGTTCGCGCTGGGACCTTCGTCCCGCCTGTCGCCCCGTCGCCGCGGCCCGCGCCTGGCCCGGCCGGCGTGGTGCAGGCGCTCGCGGAGGCCCGAGCGCGCTTTCCCCGCTAGCGCAGGTCCCCGCGTCAGACGGCCGCCCGCCTGTGGGGCCGGCGCGAGCGCGAGCGGAACGAGGGCGGCGAGCGTCGCCGTGCCGCCGAGGCTCATCCAGGCCTCGCCCGAGCCCTGGACGGCTGCGAGCACGGCCTCCGTCTCCGCGTCGCTTCCGAAACGGAACAGCACCTGGTTCAGCACCACGTCGTTCAGCACGACACAGCCGGGCAAGCGAGCTAGCTCGCCGCCGAACCCGCGGCGACGACGCGAAAACTCTGGATTTCAGTCCAGCCATCTGACAGCCGATGACGAACCCGGCGCAACTCGCTCACGGGTTTGGAGCCAAGATCGACCATCTAGTCCACGAGCTTGCGCGTCATCGCGTAGATCGCGATCCGCCACATGACCAAGCCGAAGAGAACGAGCGCTCCGAGGCGGACGAGGTCCGTCCAGCCGTCCCAGCCGAACGCGGCGTGGCGGACGAGCTCGACGCAGTGGTGAAGCGGGTTGAGCTCGCCCGCGATCTGAGCCCACTCCGGCAGCTCGCTCAGCGGGAAGAACGTGCCCGCGACCAAGAAGAGGGGTGTGAGGACCGCGCTGACGACATAGTTGAAGTTCTCGAAAGAGGACGCGAAGCCGGCGACGGAGATCCCGAAGCACGCCCAGCCGAAGCCGGCGACGAAAGCGATCCCGGGCACCGTGAGCATTCCCCATGCCGGGTCCAGGCCGAAGAACACCGCGACGACCAGCGGGACGCAGCCGTAGACGCCTGCGCGGATTGCCATCCACAGCGCCTCGGCGGTGACGAGCTCCTCCGTGTCGACGGGCGCTGCCAGGACCGCGTCGTAGGTGCGCTGGAACTGGTACTTGACGAACGTCCCGAACATGGCCGGAAACGCGCTCGAGAACAGCACCGCCGTGGCGACCGTGCCCGTGCCGACGAATTCGACGTACTCGTAGCCGGCGATCTCGCTGACCAGAGAGCCGAACCCGAACCCGAATGCCAGCAGGTAGATCGTCGGCTCGACAGTCGAAGAGAACGTCGATGCGCGCCAGTAAGAGGAGTAGTTCACGATCTCGCGCACGAGCACACCGGTGAGGGCAGGGCGCTCCAAGCGACCGAGTCGGGCTGGGCGAGGCGGAGTAGCGATCGCCATCAGGCGATCTCCTCACCGGTGAGGAGGACGAACACGTCCTCGAGATTTGCGGGTCGCCGCTCGCCCTCGGGCGCTCGTCCGTCGGCCCCCTCGACGCCGAGCACCGAGACGCTCGTTCCCGTGCGCCGAGTGCGCAAGCCCGCGGTGCGTGCGGCGGTCTCGACCTCGGCGAGCCTCGGCGGCGGGCCGTAAACCTCGACCGCCTCGCGGCCCGCGTGCTCGGCGACGAGCTGTGCCGGCGGCCCGGCCGCCACGGCGCTCCCGTGAGACATGATCAAGACGGTGTCGGCCAGGCGTTGCGCTTCTTCGATGTAGTGCGTTGACATCAGAATTGTCGTGCCTTCCGCCCGCAAAGCGTCGATTAGCGCCCAGAGCTCCTGGCGCACCTGCGGATCCAGGCCGACCGTCGGCTCGTCGAGCAACACCAACCGAGGGCGGTGTACGAGCGCGCGGGCGATCAGCAGGCGTCGGCGCATACCCCCAGACAGCTTGTCCACGCGGCTTTCGCGACGGCCGACGAGATTGGCCATCGCAAGCGCGCGCGCGATGGCCGCGCGCCGGTCTGCGCGGCCGATCCGGTAAAGGTGGGTGAAAACGAGGAGGTTCTGCTCGACGGTGAGCGTCGTGTCGAGGTTGTCGAGCTGCGGCGTGACTCCGAGCTGGGCGCGGGCCTGCTTCGACTCTTCCGGCAGCCGATAACCCAGCACCTCGAGGTCGCCCTCGTCGGCGATCGCCTGGGCCGTGAGGAGCCGCATGGTGGTCGACTTGCCGGCTCCATTCGGGCCGAGCAGGCCGACGCACGTCCCGACCGGGACCTCGAGGTCGAGACCGTCCACGGCGGTGATGGAGCCGTAGCGCTTCACGACTCCGCGCAGCCGAATGGCGAGATCGGCGCTCATACGGCCTTCGCGGCCAGCCCGGGAGGCTAGGCTGCCTGGCGCTGCGCCCTGCGGGAGCGTGCTTTCGCCGCCTCGAGGTCCCGGTCCTTGGGCGCCGCGGAGGTCACCAGCTCGCCGAGCAGCCGTCCCGACGCGGCTGCGACGGCGTCGACCGCCCGTTCGAACGCCTTCGCGTTCGCCTGCGACGGCTTCGTGAAGCCGCTGATCTTGCGGACGTACTGCAGGGCGGCCGCGCGCACCTCTTCTTCCGTCGCGGGGGGCTCGAAGTTGTGGAGCGGATGGATGTTGCGACACATGCCGAGAGCCTACAGTTCTCTCTCAGCGGCGCTACGCGCCGCCGGCTTGCTTCTCGAGATGAGCGAGCCCGCCGGCAGCCGGACCCTTCCCCCCTCCGCCGGAGGAGGAGCCGGACTGGGACCGGATCGCGGCGATCGCCAAGGCACACGGCAACGAGCTTCTGGTCTGACGCCGGCGTCCGCGTGTGGGCGGTGCTAGGCCAGCCTCGTGTTCGCCCAGCACATCAGATCGAGCTGGGGTCGCTGCCCGACGCCGGAAGGGCTCTGCGCATGTGCGGAGAACCGGCATACTTGTTATGGCGTTTATCAAGCTACGCTGGAGCTCGATCGTGGGGTCACGATTCAGGACAACATGGTGGTTCGGCCGTCGGGCTGCGCGCCTGCTGGCATTTGCGTGTGCTCTCCTGGTCGCACTTGGAGCTCCGGCAGTGGCTCACGCGGCAAAGGGC
The DNA here is from genome assembly GCA_013812265.1 of Actinomycetota bacterium. Taxonomy (GTDB): domain Bacteria; phylum Actinomycetota; class Thermoleophilia; order Gaiellales; family Gaiellaceae; genus JACCTQ01. The sequence goes on along the minus strand of JACCTQ010000166.1, from coordinate 3,201 downwards.
GAGCCGCTGCAGACGGCTCTGATCGAGTGGGAGGAGCTCGCCGGTCCAGACGCGGACGTCGCGCTGAGCCGCGCCCGTAGCGCGGGCGTTACGGCATACCGCGTGTTCCTCACCTGGTACGACGTCGCTCCGATCGAGCGGCCTGCGGATTTCGATCCCGAGAACCCGGCCCATCCCGCGTACCGGTGGGAAGCTTTCGATCTCAAGATCCGCCGTCTGAAGGCCTACGGGATGGAGCCGATCGTCTCCGTCAACTACCCGCCCTTATGGGCGGGCGGCTCGGGGTACAGCTTGACCCCCGATCCGGGGGAGCTGGGGCGTTTCCTGCGCGCGGCAGCTCGTCGGTACAGCGGCGACTTCGGTGGGCTGCCGCGGATCCGCCTTTGGCAAATGTGGAATGAGGCCAACGTCGACGCGTTCTTCAGCCCCCAGTTCGACGGCGAGACTCCGGTGTCACCGACTCTCTACCGGCGGCTGGTCAACGAGGGGGCGGCGGCGGTCAAGAGCGTTCATGCGGACAACATCGTGATTGCCGGGGGCTTGTCGCCGTTCGAGGTGCCGACGGGCTATACGAGGACGATGGCGCCGCTGCGCTTCATGCGCGAGCTTTTGTGCCTCTCGAACTCACGACCGGCGACTCCGACGTGTAACGAGCGCGTGGCCTTCGACATCTGGGCGATCCATCCCTACACGCGCGGCGGCCCGACCCACCAGGCCGATAATCCAGACGACCTGTCGCTCGGCGATATCCCCGACGCGCAGGCGTTGCTTACCGCTGCGGCGAGGGCCGGCCATATCGTCACCAACCAGAAGCCACGCCTCTGGGTGACGGAGTTCAGCTGGGATACGGTGCCCGACACGCGCGCCGTTCCGCTCGCCCTTCAGGTGCGCTGGGTCTCGGAGGCTCTCTACCGGATGTGGAAGCTGGGCATCAGCCTCGTCACGTGGCTCCAGCTTCGCGATCATCCATTCCCCGAGGGGAACAACCAGGCGGGCCTGTACTTTCGGGGCGGGCCGCGCATCGGCTGCGATCCGCCGAAGTTGACGATGTCGGCTTTCAGGTTCCCGTTCGTCGCCTTCAAGGAGAAGGCCGGGATCTCCGTGTGGGGGCGCACACCCGCCGGGAGATCGGGCCAGGTGGTGGTCGAGCAACTGACGGGGAAGAAGTGGAAGCGCCTGGCCAGCGTCCGCACCGATCGGTTCGGCATCTTCTCACGCGTCCTGAAGGCAAAGACGAGGAGCGGAACCTACGTGCAGGATGAGTCGTACACCCGCCGCTACCGCGACCTCGTGGTCTGCGACGGCGCCAGCTCCTACTGGCGGCTCGGAGAAAGAAGCGGCGAGGGGGCGAAGGACGAGCTCGGAGCGCGCCTCGCACGCTACGAAGCGGGCGCGTCGCTCGGTACCGCTGGAGCGTTGAAATCAGACAAGGACCCGGCCGTGCGTCTGAACGGGGGCAAGAGCAGGGTCGCGCTCGGCGGCATCTTCTCGCCGCGCACGGTCGAGCTCTGGATCCGGACGACGGAGAGGTTCGGCGTCATCTTCAGCAACCGTGACGCGAACGGGCAGGGGACGTACATAGGAACGACTGGAGAGGGCAAAGTCGTCGTCTTCGATACGTTCGGCTTCACGGGCACGAAGGTCGTCACGGACAACCGGTGGCATCACGTCGCCTACACATACGACGGAACGACGGCGGCTATCTATGTCGACGGCGTCCCTGACGGGGCCTATACCGGTGGACGTGTGGAGCTCGGTGAGCCCGCGAGCCTCGGCTTCGATGCTACGTACGGCAACAGCTTCACCGGCCTCGTGGACGAGCTCGCGATCTACCCCCACGCGCTCGCGCCGCCTCAGATCAAGCTTCATTTCACGGCCAGCGTCAAGAATCTTCGCGTTGCGCGATCCACACGATTCGCGGGGAGCTATCTGCGCGCGCGCTTCCCTGCCAGGAAGGTCGCGAGCCTCCCCTTCTCCCTCGCTCGAGTGCCCGACCGGCCTGTTCTTCCATTCGGTTAGCGCGCCGCCCGGCCAAGCCCGCTTTTGCTGCAAGCCTGCGCGGGCAGTAAGATCGAGATGTGCTGCGCTTTCTGGCCTCACTGATGCTTCTTGCGCTCGTTTTCGGCGTGGCTGCTCCGGCGGCTGGAACACGCCTGCCCCTGATCGAGTCGGGCGTGACCGTTCTCGGCGAGAACCTGGGCGGCATGACTGCGGTGCGCGCCCGTGCGAAGATCAAGAAGGCATTCGAGCGGCCGGTCCGGTTCGGCTTCTACCAGAAGACCTGGCGGGCCACGCCGCACCAGCTGGGAGCTCATGCCAACATCGACCGCGCTGTTTCCAACGCGCTCGACGCGGAGCGCGGGGAGCGAGTGACGCTGGACGTCTGGCTGCAAAAGCGACGGCTTCGGAAGTACGTTGCCCACCTCGACCGACTCTTCTCCCGCCCCATGGAGAACGCCCGCCTGGCTGGGCTGGTGAACCTCGCGCCCGTCATTACGGAGTCCCGGATCGGCCGCAAGGTCAAGGCACCACAGATGGAGGCGAACATCGAGCGCTCTCTGCGCACCGGCGACAGAAGAACGATCGGTATCGAGCTGAAACCTGTTCTGCCCACCGTGACGGAGGACGACTTCCATTCGATCATCGTCATTCGGCGCGGCTCGAACCAGCTCTACCTCTACGACGGTTCCAGCCTCGTGCGCACCTTCCGGGTCGCGACGGGCACAGCGAAGTATCCGACCCCGCTTGGTCAGTGGAGCATCGTCGACATGCAGCGAAACCCCTGGTGGTACCCGCCCCCTGACTCGGAGTGGTCGAAGGACCTTAAGCCCGTTCCGCCCGGCCCGGGTAATCCGCTCGGCACCCGGTGGATGGGGCTCTCCGCGCCCGCCGTGGGTATCCATGGGACGCCCGACGCGAAGTCGATCGGTTACTCAGCGTCCCACGGGTGCATTCGGATGCTGATTTCCGAAGCCGACTGGCTCTTCGAGCATGTCGATCACGGGACGCCGGTCTTCATCGTCGCCGCATAAAAAGCACGGGTGGAAACGATGTTTCCCCCCGTGAGCCCCCCTTCCTCGCCGCTGTCTCTGCCCGTTCGCTGTGAGGCTCCCGCCGGGCGAAGCCCGGCTCCGCCGAAACCTCGCTGGGACACCCAGAAGGGCTTGGCTAAAACGATTGGCGATGTCACATCTCTTGAGA
>JACCTQ010000157.1 GCA_013812265.1 Actinomycetota bacterium | reverse complement strand
GGCCATCGCCGCGGAACCTAACCAATTCGGTCGCCGCTCGTACTACGTCGTGCGGGCGCTCGGGGGACATCCCTGAGCACTAGCCCGGCGGCCGTACCGCGGCCTGCAAGCGCTCGACGACCACTTGTGATCGCTCCGCAGGCGGAGCTCCCAGGGCCCCTTAGACTTGCCGAGCCTGTGCCTAGGGCAGACACCAACGACGAAGGGGGTCCAATGAGTGGGTATGCGGTCGTGCACGTCGACGACATCCCCGAGCTGGAGGACGGCCGGTGCCCCATGCGGCCCGTACGCCACCACCTCGGGATCACCGGGTTCGGCGTCACGGCGTGGACCGCCCGGAACGCGGGCGACCGGGTCATCAACGAGCACCAGGAGGCGGAGGCGGGAGAGGAGGAGACGGATCGGGACGAGGAGCTGTACCTCGTAGTCCACGGGCGTGCCAGCTTCGAGCTCGACGGCGAGCGGCAGGACGCGCCCGCAGGCACGTTCGTCTTCGCGCGGCCGGGTGTGAAGCGGACGGCGTTCGCCGAGGAACCGGGCACCACGGTCGTCGCGGTCGGCGGGACGCCGGGCAAGCCGTACGACCCGGTCGGCTGGGAGCTTTGGGCTCCGATTCGGTCGCTCTACGAGGCCGGCGAGTATGCCGAAGTGGTCGAGCGCGGGCGTGAGGTGATCGAGGCCAATCCGCAGTACGGCCTGCTGTTCTACAACGTCGCCTGCTGCGAGAGCCTCACCGGCCAGACGGCGGACGCGCTCGAGCACCTCCGGAAGGCGATCGAGCTGTCCGAGCGGTTTCGCGACTACGCGAAGGAGGATTCGGACCTCGACGCGATTCGCGACGAGCCCGCATTCAAGGAGCTCATCGCCGGGTGACATTCCTCCTAGGCGGCCGCGCGTAGGTGATCGCGGAGGAACTCGACCGTGATCGACCAGGCCTCGTCGGCCTGCCTGGGGGCATAGAGGGGCACGTCGCGGTTCGCGAATGAGTGCTCGGTGCCCGGCCAGGTGTGGGACTGGACGTCGGTTCCGCCGGCCTCGAGGGCGGCGATGAACCCTTCGAAGAACTCGGGGGGGTCGAACTCGTCGACCTCGGCGAGATGGAGCAGGACGGGACAGTGGATCCTGGCGGCATCCTCCTCGTCCAGGGCGGCGTAGTACACGGCGACAGCGTCGAAGGCACCGGCGGTGGCCTGGAGCAGGACGCGGAACCCACCCATGGAGTAGCCGAGGCCGCCGACGCGTCCGCCGCCGATGCGCTCACGCAGGTCGGCCGTCGCGGCTTCCAGCCGGGCGCCCACCTTCGCGCTGTCCATGCCCTTCATGAGGGCCTCGGCCTGCTCCGGGTCGGTAGCGGTGCGGCCGTCGTAGAGGTCGGGAGCGAGGGCTACAAGACCCGCCGCGGCCAGCTCGTCGCAGGCACTGCGGACGTGCGGCAGCAGTCCGTACCAGTCGTGCAGCACAAGCACGCCGGCCGCCCCCGCCGTGTGGCCGGGCGGCTCGGCTAGATAGAGGTCATCCGGAGGCAATCGTCCCCCTTGGTCGGAGTTAAGTCGGGCGTGAACACGCTACCGCATACCGATGCCGTCGCCATCCAAACTCGGCCGGGCCGTCGCAGAGGTCGTACAGCTCGATCACCTGCGGAAATAGACTCGCAGCTCGTGTTCACCGTTGAGCAGCGGGATGCTCTCCGCGACCACCTGCTACGGCTCGCGGAAGAGGATGAGCGCGTCGTTGCCGGAGCTGCGGTGGGCTCGCTCGCCGTGGAGGGCGGCGACCGCTTCTCCGACTTGGACCTCACTTTCGGCATCGGCGACCACGTCCCGGTCGCTGACGTGCTCGAAGACTGGACGCACACGCTCATTGACGAGCTCGACGCGGTGCACCTTGCCGACCTCGAGCGCAATCCGACCACCTACCGCGTGTTTCTGTTACCGGCCACACTTCAGCTCGACCTCTCGATGACGCCGGCCGCACAGTTTCGTCCCGCCGGGCCACGATTCCGGCTTCTGTTCGGCGAGCTAGCGGCGGGGGACGCGGAGGCACCCAATCCACCGGTGGCGGGGGAGCTCTTCATTCCCACGCCGGCGGCCGCGGGAGACCTCTTCGGGTGGGGCGTCATCTATGCGCTCCACGCGCGCGCGTGTATCGAGCGCGGACGTGTCTGGCAGGCCGAGCATTACGTCGGCGCCCTGCGCGACCACGCGCTTTCGCTTGCCTGCCTCCGCCACGTTGCCCGGCAGCAGGGTCGCGTTCTGCCAGGCGAGCGGCTCGCTCAGCGTGGTCGAGGCGACGTACTTCGGCAGCCTGTTCATGGGCTCGGCGAGCGCTTGCTCCTCCTCGCCGGCGTTCGGCCAGTGGGCGGCGAAGATCTCGTAGGTCCGGCGCCCGACCAGGAAGCCGCATGGCGACGGCGACATGGTGGACGCCCTCGCCCTTCTCGGCGAGGAAACGCGCGAACAGGCTCTCCTCGTCGAGCGGCTCGATCAGCTCCCACTGCACCGCGCCACGAGTACCTGCTCACCCAGAAGGGGTGGGAGCTCGCCGACGTGCTGCTCGCGATCGCCGCCTGGGGCGACCGCTGGACGGCAGGCGAGGCCGGGCCGCCCGTCCTCCGCCGCCACCGAAGCTGCGGTGAGGTGACCCAGGCCGAGCTGCGCTGCGCCCACTGCGGCGAGCCGCTCCACGCCAGCGACGTGAAGGTCGAGCCCGGCCCCGGCGCGACGCTCCCCGCCAAGTCCCGGCCGGACGCACGGCTCGCGCCAACCACCCGCTAGATGTCCTGCCTCGGGAGGTTGTGGACGCGGCTGATTCGTGGCCGGCCGCCGAGCGAGCTGTGCGGTCTGCGCTCGTTGTAGTAGCGCAGCCAGTGTGACAGTGCCTGGGCGCGGTGAGCCGGACCGGGTTTCGCGGGAACCTTGCGCCGTGCGGGGACGCCCTCTCGAGCTGAGAGGTGGTCTCGATGAGACTCCTCGATCCGGTCAGCGATCGAGGAGGTTCCGGTGATCCAGCACGGCCAGGTGTTCAAGCTGGAGACGAGAGGCGCGGACGGGCAGCCGCTATGGGCGTACCGGTACCGGCTGGAAGGCCGCAGTTCGGAGAGGCCGCAGCTCGGCGGCTTCGCGAGTAGAGCGGACGCGGAGAAAGCCCTTCGCAAGGTTCTCGATCGCCTCGGTCCGGGTGGCGGTAGGGCGACGATCACGCTGGGAGAGTTCGTCGACGAATACCTGGAAATCCACCAGGCCGCGCCGGTGACGATCGCGAAGCTGCGCTGGCTGCTCGGGAAGGCCACCAGCGTGCTCGGCGAGAAGCGACTCGCGAAGCTCTCTCCTAAGGACG
>JACCTQ010000154.1 GCA_013812265.1 Actinomycetota bacterium | reverse complement strand
TGGGTGGGATCGGGCTGTGTGTCGGCGAGCGCCGGAGCTGCCGTAAAGGCAGACACCAGGACTGCGCCGAGCGCCACGAGGCCGAACTTCAGGCGTCTTGCGACGTCCATATGAGACCCCTCCTTGGGTGTGATGTGCGGATACGCCATGCGACGTGCAGTGAGGTTAGGCACCACCGCCGAATCCTACAAATTCCTCAACGCCAGTCAAGCCTTTTCCTAGCCGAAAACTGCAGACTTACAAACGCCAAACAACTCGGGACCGACGGAGAAAACAGCAGTTTTAGGACGCCTCGGACTCGCGCGCGGCGAAGTCCTCCTCCAGCATGCCGAACAGGACCCCGTCAACCCAGTCGCCGTGGCGCCAGTAGGCCTTTCGCTTCACTCCTTCGCGGACGAACCCCGATCGCTCGGCATGCTCGATGGCACGTTCGTTGAAGCCGTAGCATTCGAGCTCCAGGCGATGAAAACCGAGCTCTCGAAGCAAGTGTCGCTGTAGAGCCTGCGCCGCGTTGTCGGCAAGTCGCCTGCCACGAAATTCCGGATGTACCGCAAGACCGCCGAGACGAGCGATGCGGCTGCGCCTGTTGGCCACGTCGAAGCCGAGCGCCCCCGCACGGTGCCAAGCCGCGCCGTCTGTCACCTCGATCACCCAGCGGCCATGCTCGCGTGGCGATGCGCGCGACTCCTCGATCTCCGCGAGGACGGCTGCTCGATCTTTCGGTCGAACCGCCGCGATGAACGGCTCGACGTCCTCGTGTTGCAACAGCTCCAAGAGGAAGTCGGCGTCGCCTTCCCCGGCCGGCCGCAGCCGAAAGCCCTCGCCGGCCAGGTGGGCACTCACGACGACTCGGCGACCGCACTGCGCCACGGCGGCCTTGCGGCTCCGGACCCGAGCGCCACACCGGCGAGTATGAGCGCCAGACCGCTGAGGGCCGCGAGCGTCAGCGGCTCGTCGAGAAAGAGAGCTCCGTACAACAGCGCGGTCGGCGGGAGCAGGAACGTCACCAGGCTCGTGCGGGACGAACCGTGCAGCCGGAGCATGCGAAAGAGGACGAGCTGCGCGAGCGCGGTGCCGAGCACTCCGAGCGCGGCCACCGAGGCCAACGCCGACCAGCCCGGCATGGCATCCGGCACCTGGGCGGCGGCGAACGGCAGCAGCACCAGCGCTCCACCGATCATGGACGCCGTCGCGAGCACCGGGCCTGAGATCTCGGCCACCGTCCGCTGCCCGTACAGGCTTCCCGCGGCGTAAGAGACCGACGCGACGACGACGGCGAGCGTCCCCGCCACTGCCGCCCATCCGCCGTCGGGCTGCGCTCCGGCGAGGACCGCGACGCCGACGAGACCGAGCAGGATGCCCACCAGCCGCCCGCCCTTCGCGCGTTCGCTGGGCCGGAATCTGATGGCCAGAAGCACCACGAAGAGCGGCACGGTCGCATTTGCGATCGCTGCGACGCCGGAGTCGATGTGCTTCTCGCCCCACGCGATCAGCGTGAACGGAAGCGCCGCGTTGACTATGCCGAGAGCGAGGCCGGGCCGCGCAGCACGCCGGAGCTCGGCGAGGCCGTACCGGGGACCGGTGCGAACGAGCGTGAAAGGCAGCAGGAGCGCACCCGCGAGCACGAGCCGGAGAAACATCATCGGGGCCGGTTCGATGTCCGCTACTGCGACCTTTATGAAGAGGTAGGAAGCTCCCCAGACAGCAGCGAGGAACGAGAGCATCCAGAGGTAGCTGCGGGCCACCGATCGAGGCTACCTAGCCCATCTGGGGCTGCGCGGCGGGTGGGACGGTGAGCGTCCGCCCGCGGCAGTAGACTCGTTCCTCTGACGCAGGTCGTCGAACATCGGCTGCATCGCGCTCTCGGCCTCACCGACTGGGAGCACGACAGGATCTGCGAGCTCCTCGATCGACCTCCGAACGACTTCGAGCTGGCCGTTTTCTCACTGCTCTGGTCCGAGCATTGCTCTTACAAGCACTCGGCACGCCTGTTGAAGCAGCTGCCCTCGTCGGGGCCGTGTGTCCTCCAGGGACCCGGCGAGAACGCCGGCGTCGTAGACGTCGGCGACGGGCAGGCGGTCGCTTTCAAAGTAGAAAGCCACAACCATCCGTCCGCGGTAGAGCCCTTCCAGGGCGCGGCAACCGGTGTCGGCGGCATCCTGCGCGACATCGTCGCCATGGGAGCCCGACCGGTGGCGCTCCTCGACGGTCTCCGGTTCGGCGGTCCCGGCTGGAGTTTCGCCCGCGCGGTCGCCGGCGTCGGACACTACGGAAACTCGGTCGGAGTTCCCACTGTCGGCGGCGACACCGTCTTCGACGCGGCATACGACTCGAACTGCCTTGTGAATGCCATGTGCGTGGGGCTGCTCCCGGCTGACCGCGTCACGCGCGCAGGGGCCGGCGAGGCCGGAAACGCGGTCGTGCTCTTCGGAGCGTCGACCGGGCGGGACGGAATCGGCGGTGCGAGCGTCCTCGCGAGCCAGGAGCTCGGCGAGGCGGCCGCGGACAAGCGTCCCTCCGTGCAGATCGGCGACCCTTTCACCGGCAAGAAGCTCATCGAGGCGAGCCTGGAGCTCGTCGAGCAAGGGTTCGTGGAGTCGCTGCAGGACCTCGGGGCCGCTGGCCTCGCCTCGTCGCTGGCCGAGATGGCGAGAGACGGGGCGGGCATCGACGTCGAGCTCGACCGAGTGCCCCTCCGGGAGGACGACCTGGAGCCCTGGGAGATCATGATCTCCGAGAGCCAGGAGCGCATGGTGGCGGTCGTGGCGCCGCACCGAATGGGCGAGGTGGAAGCCGTCTGCCGCACCCGGGAGCTCGCCTGTGCCCGAATCGGCCGGGTCACGGATACCGGAAAACTGCGTTGCTACCACGAGGGCGAGCTCGCAGGGGAGATTCCGGCGGACCTTTTGACCGATGCCGCGCCCCGGTACGAGGTGGAACGGCGCCCGCGGACCCGAGCGCACTCGGCACACCGGCCTCGAGGGCCGGCCCACACCCAGGCGCTCCTCGAGCTGCTCGCTTCCCCGAACGTCTTCAGTAGGAGGCGGGTGTACGAGCAATACGACCACCTCGTCGGGTCGCGGACGGTTCGCCGCCCGGGTATCGACGCCGCCGTCCTCCGGCTGCGGCCGTCCGTGCGCGGCCTTGCTGTCTCCCTCGACGGTTCCGGCCGGAAGAGCGCGCTCGATCCACGCACGGGTGGCGCCCAAGCGGTCTTCGAGGCCGCGCGCAACGTCGCGTGCGCCGGCGGTCAGCCGCTCGCCTTTACCGACTGCCTCAACCTCGGCAATCCCGAGAAGCCGGAGGTCGCGTGGGAGCTCGCTGAGACGATCGCGGGCATGGCGGACGCGTGCAAGGCGCTCGCTACCCCAGTCGTGTCAGGCAACGTGTCGCTCTACAACGAGACCGACGGGATCGCCATCCACCCCACGCCCCTCGTGGGGTGCGTCGGGGTCGTCGCCGACGTTCGAACAGTTCCGCGCACCTGGCGAGAGGGCGATGCCGTTGTGCTCGTCGGTGACCCGAAGCTCGCGCTCGACGGCTCGGAGTATCAGGCTCTCTACGGGCGGGTGGAGGGCCGCCTGCCAGCGCTGGACTTCGCCGCCGAGGCGAAGCTTGTCGACTTCCTGTGGCAGCTCTCCCCCGTTCTTTCGCTGGCCCACGACGTATCGGAGGGAGGCCTGGCGGTGTGTTGCGCGGAGGCCGCGCTGTGGAGCGGTGTCGGAGCCGAGCTCGACCTGCCCGCGGATACGGTTGCCTTGTTCGGGGAAGGTGGCGGACAGGCGGTCGCCTCGTGCGCTCCGGAGGACGTCCCGAAGCTTCGCGGAGTCCCGGTCCATCTGCTGGGAACCGTAGGGGGCGACACGGTCTGCGGGGTCTCGTTGGCCGATCTGCGGCAGGCCTGGGAAGGCATCGACTCGGTCTTCTGATGTGCGGCGTGTTCGGCATCCACTCGCGCGACCGGGATGTGGCGCGTCTGGCCTATTTCGGGCTCTTCGCACTCCAGCACCGCGGACAGGAGTCGGCCGGGATCGCGGTGTGGGAGCGCGGGCGCGTCACGGCCCTGCGGGACATGGGGCTGGTGGCGCAGGTGTTCTCCGAGGAGAAGCTTCGCGGTCTTCACGGCGACGTCGCGATCGGCCACACCCGCTACTCGACGACAGGGTCGGCGAGATGGGCCAACGCGCAGCCGCTCGTCCAGCACGGGCGGGCGCGGACCGTCGCCATAGCCCACAACGGCAATCTCACGAACGCCGCCGAGCTACGCCGGGAACTCGCAGATGACGGCGTCAAGCTGGGATCGACGTCCGACACCGAGGTCATCGCGGCTTTGCTCGCGCGGCAGGAGGGAAGTGTCGAGGAGGCGACCGCCCACACCATGGCGCAGCTGGAGGGCGCGTACTCCGTGGTCGCCTTGGCGGAGGGCAAGCTCCTCGGTTTTCGTGACCCGCATGGGTTCCGGCCCCTTTGTCTCGGACGCCTGGACGGCGACTGGGTGCTCGCCTCGGAATCCTGCTCGCTCGACCTCGTCGGCGCGGATCTCGTCCGCGAGCTCGCACCGGGCGAGCTCGTCACGGTGGATGGAGGCGACCTCGAAGCGTTTCCGGCCGTTCCTCAGCGCCGCGCGGCGCGGTGCATCTTCGAGCTGGTCTACCTCGCCCGGCCCGACTCCTGCCTCGACGGCGTCGAGGTGCACGGCACTCGTGTCCGGATGGGCGAGCGCCTCGCGCGCGAGGCGCCGGCGACTGGAGACCTCGTCATGCCCGTCCCGGATTCCGGGACACCGGCCGCGATCGGCTTCGCACGTGCCTCGGGCATCCCGTTCAACGAGGGGTTGATCAAGAACCGCTACGTCGCGCGGACGTTCATCGAGCCCGACCAGTACCTGCGCGAGCAGGGTGTGAGGTTGAAGTTCAATCCGCTGCCCGACGTGTCAGGGCGGCGCGTGGTGGTGGTAGACGACTCGATCGTCCGCGGCTCCACGATGCGTCAGATCGTCGCGATGCTGTTCGAGGCCGGCGCGGACGAGGTGCACGTTCGCATCTCGTGTCCGGCCGTCGTGTCGCCGTGCTTCTACGGTGTCGACATAGCCGACGAAAGCGACCTGATCGCCGGCCACCGGACGCTCGAGGAAGTGCGGGAGCACATCGGGGCGAGCTCGCTGGCGTACCTCTCGCTAGAAGGGCTGCAGGACGCCACTTCGCTCCCGGCGACCGCTTTTTGCCGCGCCTGCTTGACGGGGAGCTACCCGACCTCCATCCCAAGGAGAACGCCCTCCAAGCTGAGCTTCGAGCGCGCACTCGTAGGTGCGGCCGGAGGCGTAACGCCGCCGGCCGCCCCAGTTCGACCTCGGTCCTAGGCTAGCGCAGGTCCCTCGAGGCCTTACTCGTTGACCCTGCTCGCCTTGGCGATTCCGCGGCTGATGAGATACCCGAAGGTCAGTGCGACTGTCCACGTCCCGAACTCGCCTGAGCCGATGTCGTCGTCGAACAGCCAGATGAGGACGAGGATCAGCCAGACGAGGAGCCAGACGACGAGCTCCGAGTTCACCGGAATCGGCATGTTCCGCGCCATGTTTGCCGCTCCGCCGGAGTAGCCGTAGCTCGGCCGGTCACTCCCCTCCGTGGGTGTTGTGGACATGTACCTCTCCTTTCGTTGCGCCGGGTTGGCGCAGTATCACGTGTTTCGCGGACGGAGCCAAGGAATCCGTCCAAATCGATGTTCATGGGCGACCCGAAAGCTCCTCCCCACGTCCGTAGCGAACTGCGCGGCG
>JACCTQ010000147.1 GCA_013812265.1 Actinomycetota bacterium | reverse complement strand
GCCGCGCCGTTCCAATGGAAGTTCACCCGCCACGATCTCCACAAGCTCCTGGCCAAGACCGAGACCGCCCAGCCCACGCTCCTCGCCGCCTGATACGTGCGCGAACTTCCGAGCCAGACCACTAAGGACGACAAGGGCCAAGTGTTCCGGCACGTCGTCGTGGATACGCCGTTGGGGGAGGCTGTCGATAGCGGCATCGTCAAGACGCCGATCATTGGACACGGGGAGAAGCTCGTCGAACGTCCTCACGATGATGCCGCCTACAAGTACGAGAACCATCTGACGCTCGGCTACAAGCGCTGGCAGTCGTCCTTTGACGAATGGAAGCGCACGGGCAAGAGGCCGCTGCTCTTTGTGATGACTGAGAGCACTGAGGCCGCTGACCAGATTGCGCATCGTCTCAACTCTGACCCTCTCTACAAAGACCTCAACGACAAGACGATCAACTTGCACACCAACCTCAAGGGCAAGCTCCAAAAACGGGGGCGTGGTGCGACGGCCTACTACGAGTTCATCGAAGCGGAGAAGCAGATCAGCGCTGAGGACCTGGAGGCTCTCCGGAAACTGTCCCGCGAGCTCGACAGCAGCGAGAGCCCGTATCTCTGCATCGTCTCGGTGCTGATGCTCCGGGAGGGCTGGGACGTGCGCAACGTGACGACGATCGTGCCGTTGCGCCCGTTGACGGCGAAGTCCAAGATCCTGCCTGAACAGACGCTTGGCCGAGGCCTACGCCGCATGACGCCACCCGGCGAGGAGTCGGTCGCTGAGACGGTGACCGTCGTCGAACACAAGTCGTTCCTGTCGCTTTACGAGGACGAGCTCGCCGACGAGGGCCTCACGCTTGAAGCAGTTGACGTAGAGAAGGTCCCACGTACGACGGTCAGCATCTTCCCGGACGCGGAGAACAAGGATTTGGTTGCGCTCGACCTCGAGATACCCCGGCTCTCCCAGGGCATCCGGATCGACTCGGACCTCAGCGACCTGGATTTCGAGGACGTCCGCAAGGCCTTCTCGAACCTTGAGCCGCTTCCCCTCGGCGAGCCGCGTGAGGAGGAGATCACTTATCAGGGTCGGCACCTCATCACCGATGAGCTGATCGAGCAGATGAAGATCAAGCTGCCGCTGCTCTCGGACCCAATCGGCGCGATTTCCTTCTATCGCGAGGAGCTAGAGCGGGCCGTGAAAATCAAGGGCACGCACCAGCGGCTCGCCCCACTCCTACAGCGCTTCATTGAGGAGGTGCTCTTCGAGAAATCGGTTGACCTCTACGACGACCGCGTGGTTGGGCGGCTGGCGGACAGCGATGTTCGGACTTACATCCGTGCGACTTTTGTCCCGCTGTTACGGAAGAAGGTCACGCGCCATCAGGAGCGACTCGCTGAGGAGCCGCCGCAGTCGGTGACCGTTTGGAAGCCTTTTCAGGCGACCCACTCCGAGACGCACCCGGCGCAGATCGCCGAGCGCACGCCGTTCAACCTCGCGCCCTGCAATCGTCAGCTCGAGGTGGCGATGACCCGCTTCCTCGATCGTGCCGAAGACGTGGCCTCGTTCGCCAAGAACCAGGGGCCGCAATGCCTCAGGATCGACGCGCTCACTACCGATGGCCGTCGGTCTCTCTATGCGGCCGACTTCCTGATCCGCTGCAAGAACGGCAACTACTTGTTGGCCGAGACAAAGGGTCGGCGCGACCCCGATGTGGCCGGCAAGGCTCGCGCAGCGGCCGAATGGTGCAAGGCCGCTTCGACCAGCAAGGTCAAGTGGGAATACCTTTACGTCTCCGAGGATGTCTTCAAGCAGTTCGCCGGAGACTCCGTCGGTGAACTGCTGCGCACTTGCCGGCCAACCCTCAAGAAACTCTTGGAGGAGGCCGGCTCCTCGCAACTCGCCCTTCCGCTCGGCCACTCCGATACCGAGGAATCAACGCGCGCCGTCTTCGAGTTCATCTCGGAGGACGATCTCGGGTCGCTACCGCTCCGAGCACGCAAGGGAATCCAAGAGGCGGTCCTCCTGTTCGACTACATGGCGAAAAAGAAGAAGGTCAGCTTCTCACCGGTGTTTCAACCGCTGCTCGGTCCGCTCGATGCGGCTGCCGAGGCGATCCTCCTCGACCGTCTTGAGCCAACGCTTCCCGAGGATTCAGAGGAACAGGCTGCGTTCTTCACTCCCGACCTGACCGCACAAAAGAAGAAGCATCGAGAGTTCCTGGAGAACCAGGCATCGCTTCTCCGGCGATTACTTGTTCACCGGAGCCCCATCATGCCCGTCGGACTTCTGCGCTTCTGCTTGCAGTACGCGGCCAAGGACGAGCCTGCTCCCGATGGAATTCTCAGCGCCGTACGCGAACGCTTTCGAGACGAGCGTCCAGACGTTGCCGGGTTACTCGGCTGGGTCTACGATTTCCGCAACACCTACATCGCGCACAGCAAGGCGGACTTGGATGATCCCGATGCAGCCGAGGACGGACTCCGCCGGTGGATCGGCGCAATTGACAACCTCAGCCGCGCGATGCGCGATTCGCAGGTAGCCGCACTGTAGTGGGTCTTAAGCGTGCGGCGCGCCCACATTGCGCGTCACGGCTACGGTCGAGCACCACTCGCCGGTTGTCGGTTGGCCGAGCCGGAGGAGCCGCTTAAGGAGCTTTCCCGCCCGAACCAAAGTTAGTCCGGCGGCGCCTCTTCGAGAGCCTGGCCAAGAACGTCCGGAGTGGCACGCTGGTGGCCGGAGTGATGCTCACGACCGCGTCGTCCGAGTCGGTCGCAGCCGCGCCCTGCGGATCGACCACAGTGGCGGTGACGGTGTCCGTCTGGGTGCTGTTGGCCGAACCGAAGAAGTTGGCGGTGAAGCTACACGTGTAGCTGCCACCGTTCGCCGCGAGCACGGAAGGGCCGCAAGCAGCCCTGCGGCGATAACGGCCCGGCCGAGACGAATGGCAGACATACCCTCTGCTCTACCCGAAGTGCAGAAACGCGCGTGCTTTGTAACACAACTTCAAGGACGCGAGGGTCTTGCGACCGCCATTCGTGTCGCGGCCGTTGCGGGACAACTCGGGTCAGAGCGCACGCGCAATCTCGTCCAGCGCTTCGGGGTTCTCAATGGAGGTGAGATCGCCCGGATCGTCACCCACCGCCTTCGCACGCACCGCCCGCCGCACGATCTTCGCGCTGCGAGTCTTTGGCAGCGCCGTCACGAACAGCACGCGCTCCGGCCTGAAGGCCTTGCCCAGCTCGGCGGCCGCGGCATCGCTGATCTCCCCGGGCAGGTCTAAGCCCGGCTCGCGGCCCGGCGCCAGGACGCAGAAGAGCCAGGCGACCTCCCCCTTCACCTCGTGCGGGATCCCGACGGCCGCGGCTTCGAGCACCGCCGGGTGGCCGACCGCCGCCGACTCCAGCTCGGCCGGGCCGATGCGCTTGCCCGCGATGTTCAGCGTGTCGTCGGAGCGGCCGTGCAGGAACCAGTAGCCGTCCTCGTCCACCGACGCCCAGTCCCCATGCACCCACACGCCCGGGAAGCGGCGCCAGTAGGCGTCGAGGTAGCGCTCCGGGTCGTTCCAGAACCCGCGCGTCATGCCGGGGAAGGGCTTGCGGCAGACGAGCTCTCCCACCTCGCCGCGCAGCGAGCGGCCCTCCGAGTCGACCACGTCCATCGCCATCCCGAGCGCAGGCCCGCCGAGCGAGCAGGGCTTGATCGGGATCGCCGGAGTTGGCGAGAGGAAGCACGCCCCCACCTCGGTGCCGCCCGAGCAGTTGATGATGGGGCAGCGCCGGCCGCCGATCTTGTCGTGCAGCCAGCGGTACGGGCCCGGGTTCCACGGCTCGCCGGTGGTCACGATCGTCCGCAGCGAGCCGAGGTCGGCCCAGGGCTCGCCGTGGGGAATCAGCGCGCGGATCAGCGTCGGCGAGACGCCGAGGATCGAGACGCGCTCCTCCTCGACGAGCGACCAGAGCCGGTCGCGCGGCCAGTCGGGCGCGCCCTCGGCGAAGACGAGCGTGCAGCCAAGCGCCCCGCCGCCGACCACCGTCCACGGTCCCATGATCCAGCCCATGTCGGTTGCGAAGTGGATGACGTCCTCGGGGTGCGCGTCGGCCTGGTAGGCGACCTCGCGCGCGATGGAGACGAGAAACCCGCCCTGCACGTGCAGCACGCCCTTGGGGCGCCCGGTCGTCCCTGACGTGTACGTGAGCAGATAGGGCGCCTCTGCGTCGACCTCGAGCGGCTCCAGCTCGCCGCGGCAGGGCGCGATCAGCTCGTCCCAGAACACGTCGCGGCCGCCGGTCATCGGAACGCCGGCTTCGCTCAACCTCCGCCAGACGACGACGTGCTGGACGGAAGGCGCCTCCGTGAGCGCATCGTCCACGATCTCCTTCATCGGGAGCGCACGCCCGCGCCTAAGCGAACCGTCCGCGGTGACCACGACCTTCGCGGCCGAGTCCTCGAGGCGAGCGGCTACCGCCGGCGCCGCAAACCCGGAGAAGATCGGCATCTGGATGGCACCGAGATGCGCGCACGCATGCGAAGCGATAGCGACCTCCGGGGACATCGGTAGAAAGGTCGCGACCACGTCGCCCTCGCCCACTCCCAGCGAGGCGAGACCTTCGGCGAGCCGGGTGACCTCGCGGGAGAGCTCCCGGTAGGTGAGCGCGCGCCGCCCGCCGTCCTCGCTCTGCCACACGGCCGCCTCGGCGTCGGCCCGGTCGGACTGCGCCCAGCGATGGACGCAGTTCCACGCGAGACTCAGGCGGCCGCCCACGAACCACGTCGTCCACTCGGGGCCGCGCGAGTCGTCGTAGACGCGCTCCCACGGACGTGAGAACTCGAGTCCCAGGTCATCGACGACGGCGGGCCAGAACCACTCGGGCTCCTCCTGCGAACGCCGGACGAGCTCCCAGTAATCGTCGATTCCGTGCCTGCGCATGAGGCGCACGACGTTGGCCCGCTCGAGCACCTCGGCCGACGGCGTCCAGATGGCGTCGCGCACGGCCTCGAAGCCTAACGAGTGCGCCGCGTGCCAAGCTTGTCCCATGGCCACGCAAGCCCCGCAGGTGCCACCCGGGCCTCTTGGTCGAACCAGGAGTGCGCTGCGCGCCGTGACCGGCCGCCGCCGCCTCTGGATCGGAATCCAGGTCGCGGTCGTGTCGATACTGCTTGCGTTTCTCGCCTATGCCGTGCGCGACCAGTGGGACGAGGCGCTGCCGCGCCTGCGTGACGCTCGCCCTGCGGAGGTGGCGCTCGCCTGCCTGCTGCTGGCCGCCTATTACCTCCTCTTCGTCATCGGCTGGCAGCGGATCCTGGCCGCGATGAATATCCAGGCGT
>JACCTQ010000129.1 GCA_013812265.1 Actinomycetota bacterium | reverse complement strand
CCCGGTCGTGTAGTGGCTCTGCACATCCGTGGCCGACAGCGCCTTGCCGTACACCGCAACCTCGTCCACGAGACCGTTCAGGCGGTGCTGGGTGGCGTCGGTGGCGAGGATCCCGACCGCGAAGGCCGCGTTCCAGCTCGGCACGGTGGTCGCGTGCGAGCCCGCCGCTACACCGTCGATGTAGAAGCGCTCGGTTACGCCGTCGAAGCTGTAGACGATGTGGTGCCAGGCATTGGCGGAGGCTCCGACGCTGGAGAGGAAGTTGCCCCCGTCGAACTGCGTCAGCAGGCGCCCGTCGGAGACGCGCCAGAGCAGCCGGCGGCGGTAGTCGATGCCGAGCAGGGCGCCGTAGTCGTTGTTGGGAGCGGAGGAGCCCGGGCCGCGCAGGTAGCCCCACAGCTCGAGGCTGAAGGCCCCCGTCAGGCCGAGATTGGGCACGTAGACGAAGTCGTTGATGCCGTCGAAGCCGGCGGCCTTGTTGACGTCAGCGGCGAGAGCGCCGGTGACGCCGTTGCTGACCCCGTAGTAGTAGCTTCCCTGGCGAGCGTTGCCGGTCTCGTCGTAGGCGTAGGCGCCAGAGCTCTCGCCCAAGCGCCAGTAGGCAACGGGGTTGTCGGCCATCACCTTGAGCTGGTAGCGGCTTACTCCGGCGTCGTAGTGGCTTTTGAGCTCCGTCGCCGTGACAGCCCGGGCATAGAGAGCGAACTCGTCCACGCGACCGCCGAAGTAGTAGCTGGCGTCGTATGCCGCACGCCCCAGCCGAGCGCTGGTCGTCGCCGAGCGCGGCACTGATACGCCAGCGCGCTGGCTGAGCGTCTGCTCGACGCCGTCGATGTAGAGCTTGTTCGCCGTGGAGGCTCCGTTCGTGAACACGGCGGCTACGTGAACCCAGCGGTTCTTGAGCCGGGCGCTGGACATGCCGTACAGATCACCGTTGCCGGTGTTGAAGCCGAACGAGCCCGGCGAGATGAGCAAGTCGTAGGGGCTGCTCCAGCCAAAGGGCATGCCGGCCTCTCCGTCCCAGTTCATCCAGAACTCGACCGTGTTCTGCTCGCCCGAGCCGAGCTTGAGCCCGGCGAGGTCGGTGACGGAGACGCTGTCGTCACGGCCGTCGAGCAACACCGCAGGGTTCACGTCTGTGGCCAGCGGCCCAGCTGCACCCAGTGTGACCCCGCCCACGTAGGTGCCGGGCGACCTGCCGGTCTCGTCGGCGGCGATTGTGCCGGCCGTCTCGCCCAGGCGCCAGTAGCCCAGAGGGCTGTGGCTGAGGACGGTGGCGGAATAGCTCGTGCTCGCGGGCGGGGGCGGCGGCGGTGGCGGTGGCGGTGGCGGAGCAACAGTGGACGTCACCCCGGCCGAGATATCGAGTACGAAGTCTCCGCTTCCCGCCGAAGAGACGACGCGCAGCTTGAAGAGACCCGTGCGGGTCGGCTTGTAGCCGAAGTCGTCCTGGCGCCTGACAGTGTCTCCGGTTGCGACCAGCGCTCCGTCCGGGTCGTAGAGAAAGAGATCCAGGTCAGGGCTGGTTGCGCTGCCGGTCGTGATGGAGGGCGTGATCAGCGTCGCCGAGATGGGGAACTGAGCATCCTGGACATTCAGGTCGAAGGTGGTCTCAGCGCCGGCCGTCAGGGTGCCCTCTCGGATCAGGTGTCCGGGCACGGCCGGGGGAGAGCTGATGTTGGCGCCGGCCGACCGGATCGCCGCGTAAGCGTCGAGACGCCCGGCCCCGTAGTCGATGTCGGTGCCGCGCGAACCCACCGTCGTGCTGTTACCGCCGCGCCCCCAGTCGATCGCGGTCTGCATGATCTTGTCCTTCACCTGCTGGGATGTCAGGCTGGGGTTGACATCACGCATGAGCAGGGCCACCCCGGCCACGAAAGGCGTCGCCATGCTCGTGCCCCCCATGCTGGTGTACCCATTCGTCGTGCCCGACTTCGCGGACGTGATGTAGTACCCGGGCGCTGAGATGTCGGGCTTGACGCGGCCATCGGCCGTCGGCCCGCGGCTCGAGAAGTACGCCTGACGGAAGCCAGGGTTCTCCGTATCGGCCATTGCGGCCACGGTCAAGGCTTTCGCCGTCGCACCCGGAGAACCGATCGTGCACGTGCCTGGCCCCTTGTTCCCGGCGGCGACCGCCACGACCAGCCCGGCGTCGTGCGCACGACTGACCGCTGTCGCGCTCGAGTCCGTCCCGTTCGAGCAGTCGGCGGTTCCGAGCGACAGATTGATCGCCTCGATGCCGTACGTCACGCGATTGGCAACCACCCAGTCGATGGCAGCCGCCACGTCCGCCATGGAGCCACTCCCGGTGGCGTCGAGCACCTTCACACCCACAAGCCCTGCACCGGGGGCAACACCGCGTAGGAGCCTGTCCGAGCGGGCATCGCCGTCACCGGCGAGCGTGGCCGCAACATGGGTGCCGTGTCCGTGATCGTCGTACGGCGTCGTCCTGCCGCCAACATAGTCCTTGAACGCGATGACCTTCCCTTCGTCGAGGTCCAGATGGCCGGCGTCGATGCCCGTGTCGATGACCGCGGCGACGAGGTCGTTCTTGGAGAACGAGTTCGGATTGCCGTCGGCGTCCCCGTCGACCTCCGCGTCGATGCGCGCCTTGGTGACCCCGAAGGAGGCCTGCGCGCTGTCGTTCTGGGCGAAGACTCGCGAGTTCTCCTCCACATGAGCGACCGCCGCCAGACGGGCGAGATGCTTGATCTGTCCCTTGGACGGACTGCCGGCAAAGGCATCGATCAACTTGATCTGGTGCGTGACCGGAAAGTCCCCGACCTGCTTGATCAGAGCCTCGATTTTCGGCGAGGAAACGTCCTCTCCGAGCGTCACGATCACACTCAGCTTGGCGTCCTCGGGCATACTGGCGAGCGTTTCCTCGAGATCGTCGAACAGCTTGTTCTTGTCGAGGTCTCCCTTGATCGGCAGGCGCTTCTCGGGTGGCGGCGGCGTCTTGTCCTTGCCGGCGACCGAGGCCGCGGAGCCCGCGAAGACGAGTGAGAGCACTGACAGCGCTATGAGCGCAAGAACCTGTTCGTACGAAAGAGAGCCGCGCATGATTGTCAACCCCTGAGGTATTTGCTTGTCGAGGGATAGTTCGTGCGAACGGCCGCGCGGACGTCCCCCGATCAGCCCCCGGGGAGCTGGATATGTCCCCCGATCGGCACGCCGAGCGCTGCGGGGGAGATCGCCGGCCGCCGAGAAGGCGTGTCCCGGCCGCGGTTTCTGGACGAGAAGGCGTTAGGGGCTTACGGCGGCGTCGCGGTGCGCCTTGACATCCACCGCAGACAGCGCCCTGCCGTACACGGCAACCTCGTCTACCAGACCGTTCAGGCGGTGCTGGGTGGCATCGGTAGCCAGGATCCCGACCGCGAAGTCGGCATTCCAGTTGGGGGCGGTGGTGGTATGCGAGCCGACGGGGGCACCATCGATGTAGAAGCGCTCCGTGGAGCCGTCGAAGCTGTAGACGATGTGGTGCCAGGCGTTGGCAGAGGCGCCGATGCTGGAGACGAAGTTGCCGCCGTCGAACTGGGTCAACAGGCGCCCGTCGGAGACACGCCAGAGCAGGCGACGCCGGTAGTCGATGCCGAGCAGGGCGCCGTAGTCGTTGTTGGGAGACGAGGAGCCCGGCCCGCGCAGATAGCCCCACAGCTCGAGGCTGAAGGCCCCGGTCAGGCCGAGGCTCTGCATGTAGACGAAGTCGTTGATGCCGTCGAAGCCGGCGGCCTTGTTGACGTCAGCGGCGAGAGCGCCGGTGACGCCGTTGCTGACCCCGTAGTAGTAGCTTCCCTGGCGCCCGTTGCCGGTCTCGTCGTAGGCGTAGGCCCCGGTGTTTTCGCCCAGGCGCCAGTAGGCGACCGGGTTGTCGGCCATCACCTTCAGCTGGTAGCGGCTGGCTCCGGCGTCGTAGTGGCTCTTGAGCTCGGTCGCGCTGAGCGCGCGGGCATAGATGGCGAACTCGTCCAAGCGGCCGCCGAAGTAGTAGCTGGCGCTGTAGTCGCCGCGTCCCAGGCGGGCGCTCGTCGACGCGGTGCGCGACACCGATACGCCCTGCCGTTGCGTGAGTTGCTGCTCGACGCCGTCGATGTAGAGCTTGTTCGTCGCCGGCGACCCGTTGGTGAACACGGCGGCCACGTGCACCCAGCGGTTGCGAAGGCGAGCGCTGCTCATGCCGTACAGGTCGCCATTGCCGGTGTTGAAACCGAAGGAGCCCGGAGAGATGAGCAGGTCGTAAGGGGTGCTCCAGCCGAAGGGCATGCCCGCTTCTCCGTCCCAGTTCATCCAGAACTCGACCGTGTTTTGCTCGCCCGCGCCCAGCTTGACGCCGGCGAGCTCGGTGACCGACACGCTGTCGTCGCGGCCGTCGAGCAACACGGCGCGGTTGGCGTCCGTGGCCAGCGCTGCGGCTGTGTCCAGGGTCACGCCGCCGACGTAGCTGCCGGGGGCCCGGCCGGTCTCGTCTGCCGCGGTCGTGCTGGCCGTCTCGCCCAGGCGCCAGTAGCCCAGGGGGCTGTGGCTGAGGACGGTTCCCGCGTAGCCGGTGCCCGTGGGCGGAGGAGGCGGTGGGTTGCCGGTCACGCCGAGCCCACACGCGTAGTTCACGATGAAGCGCACGTAGCAGCCGCCGAGATTCCATTTGGCGTCGAGGTAGGAACCGCCACCGCCGCCCGTTCCAACGCCTATCTTTGCGTCGAAATAGTCGTTGCTCTCACAATCGAAGTGGTTGCGGTCGGTGCAGGTGTACGTGAGCGAGCCGGGATACCTGTTACCGCCGTCCGCGTAGCAGAGGACGTCGTACTCCTGCCAGCAATGACCCATCGCACCGGTGGAAAACGGGCTGTTGTACTGGACGGCGCCCAGATTGTGAGCGTTCTCGTGCATGATCGAGTCGCAGTCGTACGAGACGCCGTAGTCAGGGCCGATGTTGTTGAAGTTGCTCGCGCTGTTGCCCTCGTCGTGCGTGAAATTGCCCTGCCCGCAGTACGGAATCGTGCGGTCGTCGTACCAGATGACGTACTTCTCGTTCGTCTTGTTGTATCCGCGAGCCTGCAGATCCGAGACGATCGAGCTGAAACTCGCAGAGGTCGCGGGTGTTGGAAGCGCAACCCGGTCGACGCGAATCTGGCCGGCACCGTCGCAGGCGAACGGGTAGTCGGCGCCGTTCGGGCTACCCGACAGGACGGCGTCGGCATGGAGAAGACCGTTCGCGTTCTCGATCCTGGTCCGGAAGGATGCGTCGGTCTCGTTCGGCGTTACGTTGGCAGGCCAGGCGATGATCGCGACCTGAAAGTAGTTGCCGTTCGGATTTGCCTGCGGACACACGGGCTTCCGCGGAGCGGGCGGAGCGCCGGTGGGTGCGGTGGCGGCCTTCGGCGCATCCGGACCGTGAGTCAGAAGCGAGCGCCCGTTCGAGAGCTTCACTTTCCACAGTCCGCCGGCCACCCGACACGACGAGCCCTGGCCCGAGACGAGCTGCTCCGCCGTCTCACAGGCCTTATCGAGGCCCGCCTTGGCCGCCTGAGCCGGATCGGCGAGTGCCGCCGGCGCGCAAGCGAGGGCGAGCGTGACGATGCACGCTGCCACGAGCACGCGGTAGCGCGCGCTCGCCTCGGCCGTGACCCAGTCCGGACAGGACAGGGCCACCGCCGACAATGGGAGTCGGTTGGCCATTCAGCCGCAGATTTGGTGTTGCCGCAGTACTTGGTGTTGCCGCAGTACTCGCTCGCGAGCGGCCAGTCAGACGCCCACCGAGCCAGTTGCGAGCACCCTACCTGATCTGGGAAGAAAAGGGAAGCGGAGTTCTTAGGCGGCGTCGGCGTAGACGGCGAGCGTCCGTTCGGTGATGCGATCCCAGGAGAAGTGCTGACGAGCGCGCTCGCGGGCCGCTGTCCCGAGCCGCCGGCGCAGGTCCCGGTCGCTCAGCAGACGCAGGAGAGCAGCGCGAAGGGCTCGCACGTCGCCGGGCGGCACGAGCACACCGGTCTCGCCGTCGACGACGAGATCGAGGAAGCCACCCACCGACGTAGCGACCACTGGCCTGCCGTGCGCCATGGCCTCGGCACAGACGACCCCGAATCCCTCTCGGCGAGATGGGCAGGCGACGACGGCGGCCCGCGCGTAGAGGCGGTCGAGCTCCTCGTGGGGCACGAAGCCAAGGGCCTGCGGCACTTGCCGCCGGAGTGGTCCGTCTCCGGCGACTACGAGCCTCGCTCCTTCGCTGGCCTGCAGGAGCTCGAGGATTCCCTTCTCGCGCGACAGCCGTCCGGCGAACAGAATCTCAGGCGGCTCGGCCTCCTCGCCCGGGTGCGGCGGAATGTCCACACCGCTCGGGATGACGACCACGTCGCGGGCCCCGAGCTCACGCGCGGCAGCCGCCAGCGCGCGAGACGCGCAGATGACGACGCGGGCCCGCCGGAGAATGCCACGGGCCAACCAGGGAGCCCGGCGGGCGAGCTCGACGTCGGTCCCCCACAGCTGGAGGACGTACGGGCGCCCCGTTGCGAGCGCAACCGCGCCGGCCGGAAGCCAGTGGGCGTGAACGAGATCAGCGTCGCGGGCGGCCCGGCGAGCGGTGAGGGCGAAGCTCGCGAGCATCGCCGGCAGAAGTGCCGAGAGGGCCGGCCGGCGCTTCAGGTTCCCGACGACGCCGGAGCCGTAGGCGATGCCGAAATGGCGGAACTGCTGCGGCGAGACTACGCGCATCTCCACGCCGCGCTCGCGGACTCGCTCGACGGCGTCGGCGACGAACCGCCCCGCCACATCCCCCTGATGGCGTGGGTACGACGTCGTCAGGACGACGACCTTCACGCCGGTGCCAGACGCCGCCCGAACACGAGCGGCACGGCGACCGCGAGCGCCGTGAACACGTAGAAGTAATAGAACTGCATGGTGAGGTAGAAGGCGTTCGCGGCGAGCGTTCCGGCGAGCCCTGCCGTAAGTCCCCACGCGAGCGGACGCAGGCGAGCAGCGACGGGATCTCCCGCCGCTGCCAGGGAGCGGCCCAGCCGGCGGGCGTCGCCCAGGCGCCGGAAGACGTAGCGCAGGAACAGCGCGAACAGGAGGGTCCCCACCAGGCCCGTCTCCACGAGCAGCGCGACGTAGAAGGAGTGCGGCCCCCAGTTCGTCTTGCCGGTTACGAACTCGTAGTAGACCGAGAAGTTGTTGAGACCGAGACCGAACAGCGGGTGGGACGACAACACATCGGGGATGAAGCCGTACACGCTGAAGTGAACCGAGGTGGAGCCGTCGCCGGTCTCGATCCGCGAGCGCAGCACCGTCTCGAAAAAATTGGCTTCGCGTGAGACGAGGTAGGCGAGCACCGCACCGACGGCGCCGAGCGGCAGCAAGGTCGCCGCCGACACGAGACGCCTCCTGTACGGCACGGCGAGCACGAGCACACCCACCGCCAAGCCGAGCAGGCCGCTGCGTGAGAGCGTCGCGAGCTCGACCACGAGCAGGAACGAGAGCAGCACGGCGAGCGGGAGGCGCAAGCGGCTCCCGCGCTCCAGCCGTAGGTAGATCGGTGTCAGGATCAGGAGCGGCAGGACGAGCATGATCCCCAGGTGGTTCGGGTCTCCGGTGAGCGCGTTGGGCCGATAGACGTTCACGCCCTCGACGGCCCCGTAGATGTTGATGGAGCTCGCACCGCCGGTGACGGGCGCGAGCAGCAGCTCGTCAAGATCGCGGCCTGCGCGGGCTGCGACCAGCTGGATCACGCCGTAACCCGCGTTCGCGACCAGCCCGGCACAGAACCATGCGAGTGCCCGCCAGTAGAAGCGCTCGGAGCGGGCGGCGAGGTACGCGATCGCCGCCGCAAGGAAGGCGAAATGCACGAGAAACTTGACCAGCCCTTTGGCGAACTGAGCCAGGGCCTGCTCCGTGTCGAGGTTGAAGAACCCGATCAGATAGACGACGAGGAATGCGGCGAGGAACAAGAGAATCGTCGCCGCGAGCCGCGGCAGGCGCCCTCCCAGGCCCGCGGACCGGTCGGCGACGAAAGCGCCGAGGAAGAGGAGCGTCAGGACGTCGGCGAGGTTCACGGTGCCTGCCAGCTCCCAGTGCACCTTCTCGAAGGTGACGCAGAAGGCGGTGGCCAGGAAGAGGCCGTCGACGAGAGGTCGCGGCAGCCTCATGCGAGGCTCCGCAAGAGCCGTGCGAGATCCTCCGCGCGCGCCCGGCGGGAGAGCCGCTCACGCATCGCCGGCTCCAGCGGCGCACCGTCGAGTGTGCCGTCACGCCAGCGCTCCTCGAGCCGGTGCAAGGCCTCGACGAGCCCCGGAACGTCGTCGGGCCGGGTCACGATCCCCGCACCCGTCTCCCGGAGCAAATCCGCCGCAGCGCCGTCGGGCGGCACGGCGGCCAAGATCGGCCGCTCGGCAGCCAGATACTCGAAGACTTTCCCCGACAAGACCCCGCGCCCGCGCCCGGCGGCCTCTGGGATCAGCAGCAGCAGCGCCTCGGAATCACGCTGGAGCTCCAGCGCGCGTTTGCGCGGTACATACGGGTGCAACTCGAGGCGGTCGCCGAGCCCGAGCCGCTCGGCCCACTCGCGGTCGGCGGCGCGGAAATCACCCACGAAACGCGCCACGACGTCGGGGCTGGATTCCGAGAGCGCCGACAGGAACGGTCGTGGATCGCGCTTGCCGAAGAAGCTGCCGGTGTGGGTGATGCGGAAACGCTCGCCGCGCTGGTACTCGAGCCCGTCGAAGTCGTCGAAGTCACAACCGTTCGCGATCGTGCGCACGGGGCCGGCCGGCCGGAAGCCGCGCGCCTCCGCCGCGATCGCGTCGGACACGGCGACGACAGCGTCGGCGTAGCGGGCGATGAGGCGCGCAACCGCGTGCTCGCCCTGCTCCTTGACCCGCGCCGGAAGGTGCTCGGCACGCCGGTGCGGATGGGCGATCACCGAGTCGCGGAGATCGGCAACCCAGCGTGCCCCGGTCGCACGCTTGGCCGCTGCGCCGACGAGGTGCACGGAGCTGGGCGGGGAGGTCGTCAGGACAACGTCGATCTGCTCGCGGCGGATGATGCGGACGGCGGCGGGTATCGCCGTCGCGTTCCAGGTCACGTTCTCGTCTGGTAGAAGCAGACGTCGGAACGTCAGGCCGGCCTGCTTCGAGAGACGGTCGAGCCCGACGCGCCCGTACAGCTCCTCGGCCGGCCGGCGGCCCCTGGGCCCGAGATACCGCGCCCGGTGGATCCACGCCTGCGTCGGCGGTTGGAGGTCTTCGTCGGAATGAATCCACTTCGGGTCGGTGGGAGCCAGGACATGTGTCTCGATTCCGAGCGCCGGAAGATGTGTCGCAAACTTCAGCGGGCGTTGAACACCGCCGCCGCCGGCCGGGGGAAAGTAGAGCGAGACGATCAGGACCTTCATCGCAGGCGGTAGAGAACGTAGCGCGCGTCCGCGTAGGCCGAGGGAAGTGACAGGGGTTTCCGGAAGAGATTCCGGTCGACCACGATCCAGCGGGCACGGTAGCGGCGCGGGATCGCGAGATCCCCCGTGCGCAGAAAAACGCGCACGTCCTCCCGCCGCTCGTAGGGCCGGTTCTCCACCGTGTCCGCTACATGGCCGGGTGGCGCGGCGGCGATGTAGACGGGAGCGGCCGCCGCCAGGCGGTAGCTCGTCTCGAGGTCGGAGAACACGACATCGCCTTCGGGCACATCCGTCCTGACGGCTCGCTCCAGTCCCGCCGTGAGCGCGGCGGCCGACCTCGCCGGCCGCACGTCCCAGTTGGCGAGCCCGTGAACGGCCACGGGCAGCACGAAGAGCGCCGCCGCGAGTGGCACCAACGCGTTCCGGCGGTCGAGTGCGCCCGGCCGCCGTCGAACGACCGCCACGGCGATGAGCGCTCCCGCGCCGCCGAGCGCAGCGAACCAGGTGACGACGGCCGGGCCGCCGTCCTCCAGCCTGTAGGCGAAGTCGCCGGGATAGGCAAGCTGGAGCGCGATCCCCGCTGCGAGCGCGACGGGTAGCAGGAAGGAGCCGAGCAGGCGGGTCAGCACGGCCACGCCGCCTGCGAACGCGAATGCGAACGGCAGGAAGCCGGCGGCGCGGCGAGCCTGCGACAGCGACACCGCGTCGGCGAACGAGGAGAAGAGGAGCGGTGTCAGCATGATGGCGAGCACCGCCAGCGAGCCCCCGAGCACGAAAGCCGCCCATCGGCGCCGCAAGGCAAGCGCCGCCAACGGAATCAGGCAGAGCGCTGCGATCGCGACGGCGCCGCTCCGTCCGAAAACCTCGGGCGCTAGCCGGTACGACCGCTCGGACAGGACGTCGACCTGGCCGGCGTACTGCGCGAGGGCCCGTCTGAGCTCGTCGTCCTCGGGCCGGTGCGACGCGGTGTCACGCACGATCGGGAGGAGCCAAAGGAATACTGCCGCCGCCGGGAGCAAGAGCCCGCCCAGCGCGACGCCGATCGGGCGAATCTCGGCTCTGGCGACGACCCCACGCACGATCCAGAAGCCCACGAGCGGAACGGCGACGAAGAGAGCGTAGGTCGGGTGGACGAGGGCTAGCGCGAGTGCCGCCGCGGCGATCGTCACGAGCACCGTGTGGCTTGGAATCGACCGTCTAGGGTCGGCGACGTAGGCGAAGAAGAGCGCCAGCCCCGCGGGTACGAGCAGGTCGCGCGCGGCCGTGCCGGGCAGCGCAAGCGACGCGTAGCGCTCGCCGTGCC
>JACCTQ010000106.1 GCA_013812265.1 Actinomycetota bacterium | reverse complement strand
CCGAACGCAGCCGGCCCCGGGTTGCCCCGCGCCCCGCCGTCGGTCGACAGCCGGGCCCTCACGTCTCGGGAGGCGGCTCGAGCGCGTACAGGTCGAACGCCGGCTCCTCGTAAGGATGCGCCTTTCGCAGCGCGCGCACCACGTCCGCCTCGAGCTCTACCGGGTACACGGTCTCGAGCCGCAGCTCGGAAACCCGCTCCTCGCGCCCCCGAGCACCGACGTTCGGAGAGGTGTGCTCGCCGGCCAGGAAGGTGCCCGTGCCCTCGGTGTACCACGAGCACCGCTCGTAGTCGCCGATCCTGCCGGCGCCCGCTGCGAAGAGCGCGGCCCGCACGTCGGCGAGCGCCTCGCGCGGTACGAACACCACGAGCTTGCGGTTCACGTTTGGCGCAGCCTCATCATGGAGACCAGGGGCGTATGCCCACGCTCGAGGTGCAGCCGCGGAAGACGCCCGAAGAACGCTCGGACACGCCGGTCGAGGTCGAAGTCGACGAAGTCCTGACGGCACATGCCGAAGTGATGGAGGAGTGGATCACGCCGCGGCAGAACTGGGATCTGACCCTCCAGGAGGGTCATGACTTCGGTCGAGCCAACAACGTGGAGGCGCGGCTCCTGCTGGTCGGCGGCGAGCAGACGTCCTCGCTCGTGTTTCGCCTCGAGCAGCTCGACGCGGCCCAGGACTTCGGCGAGGAGCTCGTCCTTCGGCTCGAGGAGCGGGACGGGATCGCGAAAACGGCACGTCTCACGGCGAACGGCCTCGACGTCGAGCTGCACCACATCCTCACGTACACCTAGCGGATCGTCCGCGACGCGCGTCCACCGGGTCACTCCGCAGTGTCGATCTGCGCCTTCTGCAGCTTGCCCGAGTAGTCGACATAGATCGATTTCCATTCCGTGAAGACGTCCAACGCAGCCTGGCCCGCCTCGCGGTGGCCGTTGCCCGTGTCCTTAGTACCCCCGAAGGGCAGGTGCACCTCCGCCCCGATCGTGCCGGCGTTGATGTACGTGATTCCTGTGTCGAGATCGCGCATCGCGCGGAAGGCGCCGTTCACGTCACGGGTGTAGATCGAGGACGAGAGCCCGTACTTGACGCCATTGGCGGCGCGCACCGCCTCCTCGAAGCCGGCCACGGGAATGAGCGCCGTCGTAGGGCCGAAGATCTCCTCCTGGGCAATGCGCATTCCGGGCTCGACCCTGCCGAAGACTGTCGGGCGGTAGAAGGCTCCGCGATCGAAGGCGTTCCCAGTGGGAGTCTCGCCGCCCGTGAGCAGCTCGGCCCCCTCGTCCCGTCCGATTTCCGTGTAGGAATGAACCTTCTCCACGGCGCGACGGTTGATCAAGGGCCCGACGTCGGTGTCCTCCTCCCAGCCGGCACCGAGACGGAGTCCCTCGGCGGCTGCGACGACCCTGGACGCGAGAGCGTC
This sequence comes from Actinomycetota bacterium, assembly GCA_013812265.1. Classification (GTDB taxonomy): domain Bacteria; phylum Actinomycetota; class Thermoleophilia; order Gaiellales; family Gaiellaceae; genus JACCTQ01. The sequence continues at coordinate 3,342 of JACCTQ010000106.1, read as the reverse complement.
GTACAAGCGCTCGTGCACGATCACGCGGCTCGCAGCCGTGCAGCGCTGCCCCGACGTTCCGAACGCCGACCACACGATGCCCTCGACGGCCAGATCGAGGTCGGCGTCGTCCATGACGATGATCGCGTTCTTACCGCCGAGCTCCAGGTGGATGTGCTTGAGGTTTTCCGCGGCTCGCTTCATGACCTCGACTCCCGTCTCGCGTGAGCCGGTCAGGGTGATCACCGGGACGTCCGGGTGCCGTACGAGCGCGTCGCCCACCTCTCCCCCGCCCCCGTGCACGACGTTGACCACACCCTTCGGAACGCCCGCCTCGTCGAGCAACTCGACGAAGCGCTCTCCGAGCCGGGGGGTGTCGGTGGCGGGCTTGAAGACGATGGTGTTACCGCAGATGAGCGCCGGCGCGATCTTCCAGGACGGTATCGCGATGGGGAAGTTCCACGGTGTGATCACGCCGATCACCCCGATCGGCATGCGTACGCTCATGTTGAACTTGTCTCGCAGCTCCGAAGGCGTGGTGTGGCCGACGAGCCGACGCCCTTCGCCCGCCATGTAGAAGCTCATGTCGATCGCTTCCTGGACGTCCCCTCCGGCCTCGGCGAGCACCTTGCCCATCTCCCTGGACATGAGCTCGGTGAGCTCATCTTTCGCGTCGGCGAGGAGCTGCGCGAACCGGAACAGCAGCTCGCCGCGCTTCGGGGCCGGGACGAGTCGCCACTCCTCGTAGGCCGCTTTCGCCGCCGCAACTGCGCGGTCGACGTCCTGGGAGCTCGACCGCGGGAAGATGCCGATCGTGTCACCGTTCGCCGGGTTGACGCTCTCGAACGTCTCCCCACTCGCCGCGTCGACCCACTCGCCGCCGATGTAGTTCTGGAAGGACTTGGTGCCGAGCAGCGCCATCGGGAACGATTCTATTCGTGCAGGCGCGGGCGCCTGCACGTCGACGCTCTTTCCGCCGAGCGTGAAGCAGGCTCTAGACGCGCGTGATCTCGGGCACGAGCCGACCGTCCTTCTCGACCTGAGCGTTCCAGTGCTTGAAGCTCTCGTCCAGCTCGGCGAGCTCGTGGCCGCGCTCGGCGAGGCGCACCGGCTGAGCCGAGTCGAATGTGATGCGGTACTGATACCAGGACAGGTCCCAGGCGACCGTCGCGACCATCTCGGTGTTGACCCCGGAGAGCGGGACGAGGCTCGCGTTGGCCGGTCCGAGGCTCTTGGCGATACCGCCGACAGTCCGCCGGAACGCGCTCGCGTTGAAAAGGTCGGCCGCCTCGACGATCGCAAGCTCGGGCTGGGACAACCGCCGAAGGATGGGGTCGGGAGCGACCGGCGCCTCTGTCGTCGGCCGGCGTGCTTCGAAGATCCCACCGAGATTGAGGCGCCGGCGCTGGCGCTGCAGCGGGACCATCGGCGTCGTCGGACTTCCCTCCTTCAGCCAGCCGTGCTCCACAGCGACGTCCTGGCACAGGGGGCACACCTCGACGAATTCGCCGCCGTTGGGCGAGTAACGAGTCGACCGCTCGCCGGTGAGGAGCGACCGGCCACAGACCTCGCACGTCGCCGTCGTCGCGTGTCCGATGATTCGCACCGCGCCGAATATAGCTGCAAAAGCTCAGACTTTGACCTCTTCGCGCTCCTTCTTCGTCTCGCTGATGAGCCGCTGGGCGATGTGGGTGGGAATCTCCTCGTAGCGAAGAAAGTGCATGTGGTAGTCGCCGCGACCGCCGGTCAGTGACGTCAGCGACTGCGAGTACGTCAGCAGCTCGGCCATCGGCACGTCGGCCTTGATCGTCGTCATTCCGCCACCGGGCTCCATGCCCTGCAGCCGGCCCCGGCGTGAGTTCAGGTCGCCGTTGATTGCGCCCACCGCCTCGTCGGGGACCGTGACCTCGAGCTCCATGATCGGCTCGAGCAGGATCGGATCGGCTTTCTCATAGGCCGACTTGAACGCCATGGAGCCGGCGATCTTGAAGGCCATCTCCGAGGAATCGACCGTGTGGTAGGAGCCGTCGACGAGCCGAACGCGCACGCCCTGCACAGGCGCGCCGGCGAGCTCACCGTGCGTCATCGCTTCCTGGATACCTTTGTTCACGGCGGGGCGAAAGCTCTGGGGAATGACGCCTCCCACGATCTGATCCACGAACTCGTAGCCGACGTGTCCCTCGAGCGGCTCGAGGACGATGTGGCAGTCGCCGAACTGGCCTCGGCCACCGGTCTGCTTCTTGTACCGGCCCTGCGCCCGAGATTCCCGCCGGATCGTCTCGAGGTAGGGGACGCGAGGCTGGTGGAGATCGACCTCCACGCCGAACCGCCGTTTGAGCCGATCGACCGCGACCTCTACGTGGATCTGACTCATTCCGGACAGCAGCTGCTCCCCGGTCTGGGGGTCCCGCCGCAGCATCAGCGTCGGATCCTCTTCACCGAGACGTCGAAGGGCGGTTGCCATCTTTTCCTCGTCGCCCTTCGCCTTCGGCGTAATAGCAAAGCTCATCACGGGCTCGGGGAACCCGAGCTCCGGCAGTGGCACCTGCTGCTCCGACTCGAGCAGGAGATCGCCCGTCATCGTCTCCTTCAATTTCGCCACAGCGCCGATGTCGCCGGGGCCGAGCTCGGAGGCCTGCGTGTGCTCCTTCCCCTGCATGACGAGCAGGTGGCCGACTCTCTCTTTCCCGTGCGCGCGTGCATTGACCACCTGCGAGTCGGACTTGAGGCCACCACTGACGACGCGGAAGACGTTGATTCGCCCCGCAAACGGGTCTGCAATCGTCTTGAACACGAAGACGGCCGTTCCGTCACCTGCCCCGTCCAGCTGGATGACGTCGCCCTTCTTGGCCGGTGAAGGTACACCTTCGACGAGGAGGTCGAGAAGAGCGGTCGTGCCGAGGTTCTTCGTCGAGATGCCGCAGGCCACCGGGAACAGCTCCGCGCGGGTGACTGCGTCCTTGAGCGCGTGGGCAACTTCGTCGGGCTCGAGCTCCTGGCCCTCGAGGTAGCGCTCCATCAGGCCCTCGTCGGTCTCGACGACGGCATCGAGCATCTTCTCGCGGTGCTCGGCGACCTGATCCGCCATCTCCTCGGGGATGGGGCCTGGAACAGCTTCCTTGTCACCTTCGGGACTCGTGTAGGCCGTCATGTGGATGAGATCGACGATCCCGGTCAGCTCGTGCTCGCTTCCGATGGGCAGATGAACGGCGACGCACTGCGGGGAGAGCTGGGCTTTGAGCTGCTCCAGCGTCCTGAAGAAGTCCGCGCGCTCGCGGTCGAGCATGTTCACGAAGACAAGGCGCGAAAGCCCGAGGTCGTCTGCGCGCCGCCAGGTCCTCCCCGTCTGCACCTCGACACCCA
>JACCTQ010000089.1 GCA_013812265.1 Actinomycetota bacterium | reverse complement strand
CTTGGCTTCCGCGACAATGTGGGTTCCCGACGCGGTGGCGGCCGCGGTGGTCTGAGGCCCTATGGAGACCGCGGGAATGGCGACGCCAAGCGCGGCGAACGCGCGGGCGGCCGAGGGTGACGTGAGGACGACTAGGTCCGCTTGGGGGAAAGAGGACGGTCGGAGCGCCTTCGTGCGATAGAGCGGAACGAAGTCTGCACCCAGGCGGCGCACCAGCAGCGTGCGCGCGGCTTCGGCGCCCGCAAAGAGCACGCGGCCGGGAGAACGCGGGAGCTCGGCCAGCAACCCCTCCTGGGTCGAGACGCGCGGCACGAGATCGGCCTCGATGCCGTGCGAGCGAAGAGCAGCGGCCGTTCCCGGGCCGATGGCCGCCACCCGACCCGGCGTACCTGCACGCCGGCGAGCGAGCTCGTCGGCGCCGCGCGCGCTCGTTACCACAAGCCAGTCGTACCCCGATACGTCGATCGGATCGTCACCCAGCGGCTGCGTCTCGATCAACGGACACGCGACGGCCTCGTAGCCGAGCTCCTCGAGACGGGCCATGAGTGGCCCTGCCTTCTCGACCGGGCGAGTCACCACGATCCGGGTCATCTGCGTTCGATGCTTGACCGGAAAATGGCGCGCCGTCGCGGACGGCATCGAGCAAGAACTCGTCTCAGAATGAAGCTTCGTCGTCCGGGTGCGCTGGGCGGCGCGAGGCAACGACGTCGTGCAGAGGGCGGACGCCGGTGCACGTGTAAGCGACCGAGGACGCGGCATGGCGTCGTCCAGCGCGGCCCGACGGCACAAGGCTTCGTTTTGAAACGGGTTCTCAGCCGGGCGCCGCACTCGTCCGCGGACAAGGCAGGATCCCTTGTCATGGGCGAGGGCGACGTTCCGGTGCCGTGTCGAGGCCGCCATCCGGCTCGTGGAAATTTCCGGTCAAGCATCAGGCCGCGGCGACGGCGGCGAGGAGCTCTTCGGCGACCTGCCTCGGATCTCGGCCCCGCCGGCGTTCGACCCACCGGCCGTCTTCGTCGGCCACGAGCGCCGTCAAGGCGTCCCCGTCGTGGTATGCGGCCGCTGGAGCAAGACACCCTCCGCCGATGGAGAAGATGCACGCGCGCTCCGCCTCGACCCGCCTGCGAGTCTCGGCGTCGTCCTCCCGGGCCACCAGCTCCTCCTCGCCCTCGCGCACCTGGAGGGCGAGCGCTCCCTGGCCTGCCTCGGGCAGGAGCTCCTCCGGCTCGAAACGGCGGCCGATCTCGCTGGCCAGACCGAGGCGGTCGAGGCCGCAGGCGGCGAGCACGATCGCGTCCAGACGCCGCTCGCCGCGCTTCCGTAGACGAGTATCGATGTTTCCCCGGAGCGGCTCCACCGAGAGATCGGGCTCGGCCGCGAGCAGCTGGGCCCGCCGACGAGCCGAGGCGGTTCCGACCCGCATGCCAGGCCACAGCCGCTCGGCTCCGCAAAGCGCGTCCCGCGGGTCGTCGCGAGGCAGGTAGGCGCCCACGCTGAGCCCATCGGTATCGCTCGAGGTCATGTCCTTCGCGGAGTGCACGGCCAGGTCGATGCGACCGCCGAGCAGAGCCTCCTCGAGCTCCTTCACGAAGACACCGCGCTCCCCGATCTGACCGAAGGGCTTCGTGCGGTCGCGGTCGCCCACGGTGGTGATGGGCACGAGTGCGATCTCGATCCCCGGCCCGCGTAGCCGCCCGGCCGCAACCTCGGCCTGGGCGAGCGCGAGCCGACTACCGCGGCTGCCGATTCTCAGGAGCACGATCGTCACCCAGCCCGAACAGATGTCGCAAGGCGTCCGCATAGACGACGCCGTCCGGAGCCGCCGCGGCCTCTTTCATGCGCACCGTGGGCAGGTGAAGGAGCTTGTTGACGATCTGCGCTGTCAGCGACTCGACCGTCTCGCGCTCACCGTCGGACAGTCGCCCGAGCCGAGTCTCTGCCTTCGCGAGCTCCGCTGCACGGATCTGCTCGGCGCGCGCGCGCAGCGAAGCGATTGCCGGGACGACCTCGAGCGAGGCCCTCCAGAGCCGGAAGCGTTCTGCCTCGCTCGCGACGATCGCCTCGGCGCGAGCCGCGTGACGCATCCTGGCCGCCACGTTCTCGACCACCACGGCCTGCAGGTCGTCGATGTTGTAGAGATAGCAGCCTTCCAGATCGTTGATCGCGGGATCCAGGTCGCGTGGAACCGCGATGTCTATGAGGAAGAGAGGTCGGCCTCGGCGGGCACGAACAGCGCGCTCGACCTGCTCGCGGGCAAGGACGAAGCCGCGCGAGCTGGTCGAGGAGACGACGACGTCTGCCCGTTCGAGCTCCCGTTCGACGTCCTCCAGAGCAACGGGCTGCCCACCGAACCTGTCCGCGAGCTCCCGCGCCCGCTCGGGCGTCCGGTTGGCGACCACCGAAACCGCCGCACCGCGCGAGACGAAGTTGCGAGCCGTGGATTCCCCCGTCTTTCCGGCGCCGATCAGAAGCACTCGCCGGTTCCGTATGTCATCGAAGACCTGCTCCGCGAGCGCGGCGGCGACCGACGCGACCGACGCCGGGTGCTCGCCGATGCCGGTCTCGCTGCGCGCCTTCCGGCCGGCGTGGAGAGCCTGACGAAACGCCCGGTCGAGCAGGGGTCCTGTCACGCCCGCCTCGTAGGCCGCGCGCACCTGCCCCAGGATCTCTCCCTCCCCCGGAACCATGGAGTCGAGCCCAGCTGACACCCGGAAGAGATGGAGCGCCGCCTCGTCGTCACTCAGGCGATAGAGGAACGGTGTCAGCTCCGCTTCGCGGGCGTCGCTCAGGCGCACGAGGGCCTCGACCGCACGAGCTTCCGCCGCCGCACCGTCTTGACCCGCCAGGTAGAGCTCGGTTCGGTTGCAGGTCGAGAGGCAAACCGCCTCACCGTCCTCGGCGAGCTCGGCCGCGAGCCGTGCCGCCTGCGTGGACTCGAGCGCCACCAGCTCCCGCAGCTCGACCGGGGCCTTGTGGTGTGAGATGCCGACGACTACGAGTCGCATGCGCTAGCTGAAATGGGTCACGGGCAGCCCGACCCGCACCAGGATTACGAGGACGAAGCCGAGCAGGGCGAGGACGGCCGCCCTTCGTCCGTGCCAGCCCAGCCCGTAGCGGACGACGAGGAATACGGCATAGATGAGCCAGGCCAAGCCGGTGAAGATCATGAGCGGGTCCAGCCCTCCGCCGTCGGAAGCCAGGCGAGCGAGGCCGGCGCCGATGCCCAGGGTCAGAGCCGGCAGGGCGACAGCGATCGTTCGGCCCGCCAGGGTGTCGAGCGAGACGAGCGACGGCGCTCGGAGCCGAAGCATGCGCGCTCCTTCGTGGCGCTTGAGCTGGTGCTCCTGCCAGAGATAGAGCCCCGACAGGGCCGCGGCGAGCGTGAAGCCGGCGAAGGCGGCGAGAACGAACCCCACGTGGAGAACGAGGAAGAGGTCCGAGTACCTGCTCTCGCTACCCACCGCCGTACCGCCCCCGGCCCACGCGAGCAGGAGCAGCCCGAAGACGAGCGGCATCACGCCGAGACCGAGCAGCCGGAAGCGGGCCTGGCAACCCCAGATGAGATAGGCACCGACGAGCAGCCATACGAAGAGGTTCAGCGAGCCGGCCCATGTGTCCCACGGAAACCCGTTGGCGCGAACGGCCTGCGCGGCGAGCAGGCCGGTCTGGGCGAGCCAGCCGAGGCGCACGCCCCAGGTCCCGAGTAGCCCGTATGTTCCCGGGCGACGAGCGTTACCCCAAAAGGCAACGGCGGCCTCGGCATAGGCGACGAGGGCAGGCCAGAACAGCAGCTCAGCCACTAGTCCTCCCCGGGTGAACCTCTTTGTTTCCCCGAGCTATGTCCGCGAGCTGGGAGATCTCACGCTCGAGGCGCGCCAGCTTGGCCGCAAAAATGAGCACGTACACGAGAACGGCTGCGAACACCACGAGATAGGCCGCGAGCACGTACTTCTCCGCGCTCGTCAAGCCAGCGCCTCTCGCAGATCCCGCAGGCGCTCGTCCAGCCGCTTGCCCGTGAGTTCGTTGGCGTACAGCGCTGCGGCCAGGGCAAGCATCCCGCCGAAACACACACAGAAGGCGGCGAACATCTCCCCGGTCATGTCGGGTCCGTCGCGTTTGAAGACGGCGGGGTGGTAGAGCGTGCCCGCGATGCGGATGGCCAGGAAGCTGACAGGGATCAGTGCAACGCCGAAGAGCGCGTAGACCGCAGAGAGGTTCGCCCGTTGTGGTCCTGGATCGATGGAGTAGCGCAGCATGAAGTAGGCCGAGTAGAAGAGGAAGAGGATGAGGAACAGGACGAGCTGGCGCTCTCCCCAGCTCCACCAGATGTTCCAGGAAATCTTCGCCCAGATCGACCCTGTCACGAGTGTCAGCAAGCCGAAGATCGTGCCCATGTGAATGGCGGTGTAGCTTTCGAGGTCGTAGCGCTGCTCCCGCTTCCACAACAGCCGGAGCGCCTTCCAGGCGCCCCACCCGAAACAGGCGTACGCGGTCAGCGCTACCGGCACGTGGATGTAGAAGATCTTCTGGCTGAACCCCTGATCCACGTCCTCCGGGGCCCAGTACAGGGCGAGCGTCATGCCGGAGACGAGCAACAGCAACGCCGCCGCCGCGAACATGACACCTCGGTTATTCGGTAACGACGTACTCAAAGCTCGCCCAGGCAAGTATCGCGAAAAGCACGTCGTACAGGCCGAGGAAACCCAGGTAGCGGGCGGGATGCTCGACCGTGGCCGCGCCGACGCCGCCGATCATGATCGGTATCGCGAGCGGCAGGAAGAGCAGCGGCAGGAGCAGCTCGCGGGCCCGGCCGGCAGACGCCATGGCGGCGAGCAGCGTCCCGACAGCGCAGATGCCCACATCGGCGAGCAGAACGGCGGCGACCGTGGGGCCGTCGATGCCGGAGAAGAACAACTGGAAGGCAGGCAGCGCGACCGCCTCCGCCAGCAGCAGGAACACGAACGTGGCCGCGACCTTGCCGAGCCAGATCGCGCTGCGGTCGCAGGGCGCGAGCACGAGCCCGTCGAGCAGCCGGTGCTCGCGCTCGGCCACGAACGCTCGGCCGAGGCCGAGGAGGGCCGTGAAGAGGATCGCGACCCAGAGCAGTCCGAGCGCAGCGAGCCGGGACTGCTCTCCGGGGAGCGCGAAATGGAAGACCACGAGCGCGGACACCACGAAGAGCACCATGGCAGGGAGGGTCTCGCGCCCGCGCAGCTCGAGCAGGACGTCCTTGCGCGCGAGTACCGCCGCGTCGGCCAGGTAGCGCCTCATGCGAGCGCGAGGCGACCACTCGCCAGCCGCGCGACACGGGTGGGATCGTGCGTAGCGACGACGAGCGTGCGCGTGGGACGGAGATCGGCAAGCTCACTGTCGAGCAGTGTCGCCCCCTCGGCGTCGAGCGAGCTGTACGGCTCGTCGAGAACGAGTAGAGCGGGCTCGTGAAGCAGCGTTCGGCAGAGACCGAGCCGCTGGAGCATCCCGCGCGAAAGCGACCCGGTTCGCTCGTTGCGAGCGTCCCACAGACCAAATCGCTCGAGCAGCATCCCGATTCGCTCGCGCCGCTGCAGGATGCGGTACAGACGCCCGTAGAGGTTCAGATTCTCCAGCGCGGTCAGCTCGCGATACACAAGCGGATCGTGACCGAGGTAGCCGATCAGCGAGCGATCCGGTATGTCGAGCTCGCCCGATGTGGGCGCAGCGAGACCGACGCAGAGGCGAAGCAGCGTCGTCTTACCCGAGCCGTTCGGACCGGTCACGACGAGAAAGTCGCCGTCGGCGACCTCGAAATCGAGCTCCGCGAGCACGCGCTTGTCGCCGAACCGCTTGCCCAGACCCCGCGCCTGGATCATCGCCCGGCCACCCGCGTCGATTCGCTTTGGGGCCACCCCGGACCACCACCCGGTATCGATCCTACTTCCGAAACACGCACGTCTGGGAGCCAAATCCGTGTCAAGAGCGCCCGCCTCCCAGTAGCCCGGCTAGAACGTGTCGGCGAGGACGAAGGCGAAGAACACCACGCTGATGATGCCGTTTACGGTGAAGAACGCTGCGTCGAGTCGCCGAAGATCCCCGGGACGAAGCAGCGAGTGCTCGTAAACCAGGAGGGCGCCCACCGCTGCGACTCCAAGCCAGTAGAACAGCCCGACGTCCAGGCGGACACCGGCGCCGGCGAGCAGCACCACCGTCGCGGCGTGCAGCAACCGTGCGCCGTTGAAAACGCCCACCTCGCCGAATCGTGTCGCCCACGAATGCAGTCCTTGCTCTCGGTCGACCGCAACGTCGAACAGCGAGTAGAAGAGGTCGAAGCCCGCGATCCAGACCGCCACCGCTGCGCCGAGTGCCCACGCCTGCCAGGGGAGCTCTCCCGTAATCGCGACCCAGGCGCCGACCGGAGCGAGCCCGTCGACCGCCCCGAGCCAGAGGTGGCTGAGCCAGGTCCACCGCTTGAGGTAGGGGTAGATCACGAAACCCGCGATCGGAATCGGCCACAGCCAGCGGACGACTGGATCCAGCTGGTAAACGGCAACGAGAAAGAGAGCGAGCGCCGCAGCGCAGAATGCGATCACGTGCCACGGACGCAGGAGACCCCGAGGCAGCTCGCGACCGGCCGTGCGCGGATTGCGGGCGTCGATGCCCGCGTCCACGAGCCGGTTCAATCCCATGGCCACCGAGCGAGCCCCGATCATCGCAACGGTGATCCAGACGAGATCGCCGGCACCGGGCGCGCCGTCCACGGCGAGGAACGCCCCCACGTACGCGAACGGCAGAGCGAACAGCGTGTGCTCGAGCTTCACCAGCGAGACGAACCGACCAGAATAGGTAGCTACGGCCTGCATCAGGTCTGATCATGGGCGGTCTGCTCGTCGGCCAGCAGCTCGAGCGCGTGCTTGAGGGCCGGCCTCAGCACGGCGAACCCGTCCCGACAGCCACCGGGGGAGCCAGGCAGGTTGACGACCAGACTTCGGCCTCGCGTGCCGGCGATCCCGCGGGAGAGCAGGCCGTGCGGCGTCTTTGCGATCGAGTCCGCCCTCAGTGCCTCCGCGATGCCGGGCGCCAGGCGCTCGATCGCGTCCG
>JACCTQ010000073.1 GCA_013812265.1 Actinomycetota bacterium | reverse complement strand
GGCACAAGCGAGCAACAGAGCGGGGCGACATCCCAACCGTTCCGGCGATCGTGGTCGCCGAGACTTGGCGCGGCGGTCGTAGCCGCCTGCGTGAGGTTCTGGCTGCGTGCGAGGTCGAGCACATGGATGAGCGACTGGCGAGGATCGCCGGTGAGGCACTCGGCTCGTTGCGCCTCGACAACGCGATCGATGCGGTGGTCATGGCGAGCGCGGCGCAGCGTGGCGACGTTGTCCTTACCAGCGATGCCGGCGATCTGATGAGGTTCGCCGGTTACTTCCGGGACATTCGCGTTATCGACCTCGCTCGTTCATAGCGCTACGCGCTTCCCCCAGACCCCTTCCCCCGGTCCGCTTCGCGGACGAGCGCTACGCGCTCAATAGAGGATTGATCGGCGGGAGCCGATCAATCGTCATTCGTACTGGAGCGCGTTCAGAACGTTCAGCCGCGCCGCCCGCCGTGCGGGCAGGATCGCAGCGACGATTCCGACCACGATCGCGACCACGGCGAAGATGAGCAGCTGCGTGGTCGGCACCTTGAACTGGATCTCGAACTGGCCGAGCGCTTGCGTGATCAGCGCGGCCAGAAAAACGCCGAGAGGCAGACCCAGAGCCGCGCCGATGAGCGCCGTGATGATGCTCTCGTGCCTGATCATCCGCCGCACTTGCCGCCGCGTCATGCCGACGGCACGCAGCATCCCGACCTCTCGTGTTCGCTCGAAGACGCTGAGGACGAGCGTGTTGATGATCCCGAAGATGCTGACGATCACCGACAGGGCGAGCAGGACGTAGAGCATGCTCAGGAATTGCTGGAACTCGCGGTCTTCCTTGTCGATCCACTCGGAGCGTGTCTGCACCCGTGCGTCGGGGTACTTTCGGACCGCGGCCTCGACCGCGGGCTTTGCCGCTTCCGGGCTGCCGTTCACGTCGACGAAGACGAAGCGGTTGCGCTTGCGCTCGAAGGTGGAATCGAAGGTCTGCTTCGGGATCGTCACGGCGCCGAGCAGAGGGTAGAACGGCGGCGGATCGGCGATCGCCTTCACGGTCAGCTCCGCCCTCTTCCCGCCCGGCGCCTCGAGGGTGAACGACTCGCCCACGAGCAGGCCCTTGTCGTCGGCGAAGTTCTCGGCCACGATCGCACCGTCCGTCCCCAGCTGGGCGAGCACGGCGTCCGATCCTTCCTTCCAGTCGAAGGCGTAGCCCGTCGTGATCAGGTCGGGGTCGATTCCCGAGACATTCTGGGCGGAGCCGGCCACCCTGGCCGTCTCTTCGCGCACCTCGGTCACGACCCGTGCCGGCGCGGCCGTCTTGGCGGCGTCGCTCGCTCCGGCCACGAACTCCGTGTAGCCGTCCTCCGAGGTGAGAATGAGATCCGCGCGGATCTGACTCTCGATCGCGTCCCGGTTCGAATCGCGCAGGCCTGCACCGAGCACGGCGACGAACGTCACGAGCGCGATGCCGATCATGAGCGCCGCGGCGGTCGCGGCGGTCCGGCCCGGGTTGCGGAGCGAGTTGCCCTGGGCTAGCCGCCCGGCGGCGCCGCCGATACGCCGCGCGGGCCACCCGACGATCGTCGCGAGTGGTCGTATGAGCTTCGGCGACATGAGCGCCACTCCGACGAAGAGCGCCAGCACGCCGACGGCGATTGCCAGCAGGCGCTCGGTCGTTCCGATGTCGTCCACGAACAGCGAGAAGCCGAGCAGCGCCCCCGCCAAGGCGATCATCAGGGCGGCGACGTACGGCCAGTAGCGTGCAAACCGGGAGGCCGGAAGCGTGGCACCCTCGCGCACGGCGGAGATCGGCGGGACGCGGGTCGCACGAAGCGCCGGCGCCAGGCCGGCGAGCATGGTGACGACGATTCCGACGACGAGCGCCACGATGACCGTTCGCAGCGAGAAGACCAGGCCGGTCGTCGGCAGCTCGATCTCCAGGGCCTTGAAGAGCGCGTTCAGGCCCGACGCGAGCGCGAGACCCGAGAACAGCCCGATCACCGAGGCCAGCGCGCCGATCACGAGCGCCTCCAGCAGCACGGATCCGAGCACCTGGCGGCGGGAGGCGCCGAGTGTACGCAGCGTCGCAAGCTCCCGGGTGCGCTGCGCGACCGTGATCGACAGAGTGTTGAAGATGACGAAGGCGCCGACGAAGAGCGCGATGGCGCCGAACGTGAGCAGGAAGTAGCGGATGAACGTGACGAAGAACCCGACCTCCTCGCTCTGCTCCTCGGCCTGCTCGACACCGGTCTGCACCTTCACGGTGTCGGATAGGGCACCTTCCAGGTCCCGAACCAGCTCGTCGGGGGAGGTCGCGTCACGAGCGGCCACCGAGATGGCGTCCAGCTTGCCCTCGCGATCGAGGAGCTTCTGCGCGGTCGGGATGTCGAAGACCACGAACGTGGCGCCCCCGAGCGACTCCACGCCACCGTATTGCGCGATGCCCACGAGCTGGAAGTCGCGCACGGGCTGGAGGGTCGCAACGCTGACGCGGTCGCCGACGCCGAAGCCCTCGTCCTCGGCCGTGCCACTGTCGATGACGACCTCGCGATCGCTCGTCGGCCATCTTCCGTCCTCGAGCTCGAGGGGGTTGAAGCGGGCGACGCTCGAGTCGAGGCCGAAGCCGAACGTCGGCGCGTTCTTGACGATCGGCTCGCCCTTGCTGTCGAGGATCTTGACGGCCGAGTCCTCGAAGACGCTGCCCACGGCGGCGCCGACGCTCGGAACCTTGCGCACCTGGTCGAGCACCTCCTCCGGAAGCGGAGGCGCGGCGACGCTCTCGCCTTCGAAACTCAGGTCGGGCGACTTCGCCGACACGACGGCGTCCGTGCCGGCGTATGAGTCCACGAAGATGCGGGTGAAGGCGCGGTCGATCGTGTCCGTCAGGACGAGGGTGCCGCTGATCATCGCTACGCCGAGAACGATCGCGATCGCGGTCAGCAAGGCGCGGAACTTGCGGCCGGCGAGGCCGCGCAGCGCGACGGAGATCATTGTGACGTTATCTCGTCCATGGCTGTGATCACGTCGTGTGTGCTCGCGCGGCCGAGGTCGCGCGCGATCACCCCGTCCGCGAGAAAGAGGACGCGGTCGGCGATCGCCGCCGCGCGCGCCTCGTGTGTCACCATCATCGTCGTCTGTCCGTAGCTGTCGACCGATTCGCGCATGAGCTCGAGGATCTCGCCCCCCGTCTTCGAGTCGAGGTTGCCCGTCGGCTCGTCCGCGAAGACCACCGTCGGGCGGGACACGAGCGCGCGGGCGATGGCTACGCGTTGCTGCTGGCCGCCCGATAGCTCTGAGGGGCGGTGCTTGCGCCGGTCTGTCAGTCCCACCTTTTGCAGGAGCTCCTCGAACTGGTCGGGCTCGGGCTTCTCACCCGCGATCGAGAGCGGCAGGAGCACATTCTCCTCCGCGGTCAGCATGGGGAGGAGGTTGAAGAACTGAAACACGAAGCCGATGTGCTCGCGCCGGAGCTTCGTCACCTCGGTGTCGTTCAGCTTGCCGAGAGGCGTGCCGGCGATCGTGACGTGTCCAGACGTGGGGCGGTCGAGCGCCGCGAGGATGTGCATGAGGGTCGACTTGCCCGACCCCGACGGGCCCATGACCGCGGTGAGCTGGCCGCGCTGCACGTCGAGCGAGACGCCGCGCAGCGCGTCGACGGCCGTGTCGCCCTCCCCGAAGCGGCGGGTGAGCTCGTGGCCTCGCACGACCACGTCCGAGCCGCCGTTCGACGCCGCGTTCGACGAAGCGGTGGGTTCGAGGCGTGTGTCCAATCCAAATCCTTTCGGCGTGTTCTAAAAAGATTGACCCGCGGGTCAACCCTCGCAGCATGTCAATTATGGACGCTGCCTTCAACTACGTTCACCAGCTCTTGACCTCTCTAGGCATCGCCCGAGAGGAAGAAGGCGACGGCGATGCCGACGTACGCCAGGATGAGGGTGATACCGCGAGCGCGACTCGACTGCCCCTGGTAGAGAAGCAGGGTTGCGAGCACTACGGACCCGCCGAGAGCCATCAGCTCGACGGGCCGGAACGAAAGCGCGAGCGGCTCGATCAGCCAGGCGAGCAGGGCCACAGCGGGTATCAGGAACACCGCGACCTGCGCGCTCGACGCGAGGGCGATCTCCGCCGCCAGCCTGATGTTTCCCCGCGCAGCGACGACGACGGCGCCGCCGTGCTCGGCCGCGTTGCCGACGATTGCGACCACGACCGCCGCCAGGAAGAACTCGCTCAGGCCCGTCTCCTGGCCGAAGGTGTGGATTGCCCCGACCAGGATCTCTGCGATCACAGCCGTCACCGTCGTGGCGAGCCCCAGCACGATGAGCGAGGTCATGAGCGTCCAGCCCTTCATCTCGCTCGGCTCGTCCGACACGTGCAGCCGGCGGTGTCGGCGTAGGGAATACCAAGTCACCGCCAGATACAGGATCAACAGCACGACGGAAGGCGCGATCGAGAGCTCGGCGAGCGATCGACGCTCGCGGTCACCGTCGAAGCTCGGAATCGCGGGCACCAGGAAGAGGAGCACCGCGCCCGCCACGAGCCCCAGCGACACGAAAGTCGACTGACGATCGATCTCGCCGCGGCCCCCGAAGAGCAGGGAGAAGCCGAGCACCAGCAGGAGGTTGCCGACCACGCTGCCGCTCAGCGACCCACGAACGACCTCGAAGTTCATCAGGTTGACCGCGAGGAGCGCGATAATGAGCTCCGGCGCGTTTCCGAAAGTCGCGTTCAGGAAGCCGCCGATGCCGGGGCCTGTGTGATGCGCGGCGTGCTCGGTCGCCTCGCCGATCAGCCACGCGAGCGGCACCAGCGCGATCGCTGCGAGCACGAAATCGGCTGTCTCACCGATGTGGAAGAGAAAATGAAGCGCGATTGTCAGCGGGGCAAGCGCAAGCGAGCCGAAGAGAAGCTTGCGCGCCACCCCCGTACTTAATCACGGGGGAGCCCATGGTTCCCCCGTGGGCCCCTTCCTTTGCCGCTCGCCGAGACTCGCGGGGGTGTGGCTCCCGCCCGGCAAAGCCGGGCTCCGCCGGCGGATCGAGCGCCACCTAGTAGTAGGAGAAATTCGGTAACTATCCCTTGACAGGGGGTAGTATTCATGAAAGAATGCCTCCATGCCGCCTGTTGATCGCAACAACCCCACCCGCGCCGCCTCGTCCGAATCGTCGTACGCGCTCATGGAGTTCCTGCGCGAGTTCCCGGACGATGCGACCTGCCTGGAATGGCTCTGGCGCAACCGCTACGCGGAGGACGGCCACACGGCGCAATGCCCGGCGTGCGATCGCGAGCGCCGGTTCCATCGCGTCAAAGATCGCCCGGCGTACGACTGCGATACGTGCGGCCACCACTTGCACCCGACGGCGGGGACGATCTTCCACAAGTCGTCCACGTCCCTGTTCTTGTGGTTCTACGCCATGTACCTCATGACCAGCACACGATGCGGAATCTCTGCCAAGCAGCTCGAACGCGAGCTTGGCGTGACGTACAAGACCGCATG
>JACCTQ010000069.1 GCA_013812265.1 Actinomycetota bacterium | reverse complement strand
GCGTCGCTCGGCTTGCCGAGCAGGCCGCCGAGCCAGAGCCGCCCGGTCAGCTTCGGGTTCGCCGGGTCGGAGACGTCGTACTGACGCAGATCGCCGTGCAGCCAGTTCGAGAAGTAGAGGAAGCGGTCGTCCATCGAGAGCACGAGGTCGGTGATCAGGCCCGGCACGGGGAAGGGCCAGCCCTCGAGCTCGACGCTCTCGACCGCGATCACCTGGTCGGCGCCCCAACCACCGTTGTCGCGGCGGAAGCGCCACATGGTGCTCGAGAGCGCGGCGCCTGCGAAGCCCTCTTCCGCGTCGGGGTCGTGAAGCCAGCGCAGCTCGAGCGGGACAAGCCCTGTCTCGCCGAGCTCGACCGTCTGCTCGAGGCGACGCTCGGCGAGGTTCCAGAAGTGCAGCCGGCTGCCGTAACGGCCGGCCGTGACGTCGGCGAGATCGAAGCCGGGCTCGTAGGCGTTCGGCTCGCCGAACTCCGATGAGATCAAGACGTTCTTGCGCGGCTGGTACCAGAAGTCGTAGTTGAGCGACGGTGTCTCGCCGCCGTTCTCCCAACGGCCTTTGACCTCGAACGTCTTCGCGTCGAGCACCGCGAACCCACCGGCGCCGTTCCCGTCAGCGTCGCCGAGCATGCTGATAACGACGTTGTCGCCCGGCATGCAGTGAACGGTGTGGGGGCGCGTATAGCCGGTCTTCGCGACCAGCTCCTCCGGCTCGACCACTTTCTCGATCCGCGGCCGGCGCGGGTCGTCGGCGACGTTGACGATATGGATCCGCGACGAGCGGAAGCCCGGGATGATCAGGTGCGAGCGATCCGGCCCGTGGCAGGCCGAGCTACAGCGGTTCCAGCCGAAGTGATGGAGCTCGTCGCCCACGTTCGGCATCGGCGTCTCGTGCACGATACGCCCTTCGTCGGCGTCGACGACCGCCAGGAAGTCCGGCGACTCGACGCCCGTGCCCTCATGCTGGCAGGCGAGATAGAGGAACTCCTCCGGCGGCCCCTCCAGCGCCTCCTGTGGCGAGGCGTAGAACGATGGGGCGCTATGCGCATGCATAGTGACCTCCTTTTACATTCGCCTAAGTCAAGTGACTAAGATATTTGACTAGATTCTGAGTCTCATGTCAAGTCCGAGGGCGTGCGAGCTCGATCGACACCGTTGGGTGGCGCCGAGCGAGACACGGGGGTTGACCCGCGATGACCCGCTGCGCACGACGCCGTAAATAGCCCGATCTCAGGAAGCGCCTCACCTCAGGGATGCTCTGCGAATGCGCTCGTCCCGGGCTTGTTTCAGGGACGCGCCTTGGTTTCCCGGCCTGCTGTTCCTGTCGGCGCCACCCCGGTTTCGAACCCGGCGTTAGCATCCACGGCGTTGAGCCACATCGCGGACGACACGCTTCAGGCAGGGCGCGAGGCCGTCGGTCGGCATGCGTGGCGGGAGGCCTACGACCTCCTTGATGCCGCCGCCGCCGCCGTACCCCTGTCGCCGGAGGATCTCGAGGCTCTCTCCGCCGCGGCGTGGTGGACCGGCCGTCTCGACTCGTGCATCGCCGCCCGCGAGCGCGCCTTCGCCGGTTACATGGGCGCCGAGAGCCGCCCTCGCGCCGCCATCGTCGCGATGGCAGTCGCAAAGGATTACTACGCCAAGCGCTCTTCGTCGATCGGAAACGCCTGGGTGGCGCGGGCTGAGCGCCTCTTAGCCGACGAGCCCGCGTGCGTCGAGCAGGGTTATCTCGAGCGGCTCCTGAGCGTCATCGCCTTCGAGGGCAATGGGGATTTCGAGGCGGCACTGACGCACGGGCAGCGCGCCCTGGAGATCGGCACGCGCTTCGGCGACCGCGAGCTCCAGGCGCTCGCGCTCCATGACCAGGGCCGTGTGCTCGTCGCGAAGGGAGACGTTGCCCGGGGGATGGCGATGATCGATGAGGCCACGGTCGCTGCCGTCTCGGGCGAGCTGAGCCCGTACCACACCGGCGTCATCTACTGCAACACGATCACGGCGTGCAAGGAGCTCGCCGACTACCGCCGCGCCGGCGACTGGACCGACGCAGCCAAGCGCTGGTGCGAGCGCCAGGCGATCGCCGGCTTTCCGGGCATGTGCCGCGTCTACCGGGCGTCGATCATGCTCGTCCGCGGCGCATGGGTGGAGGCCGAGGTCGAGGCGCGGCTCGCCTGCGACGAGCTCGTCGAGTTCAACCTGAGTTATGCGGCTGAGGCGTTCTACGAGCTCGGGGAGATTGGAATGCGCAGGGGTGACCTCGCGACGGCGCACGAGGCGTTCAGGCAGGCACACGAGCTCGGACGCGACCCTCAGCCGGGCCTCGCCCTCCTCCGCCTCGCGGAGGGAAAGACAGACGGAGCGTCTGCCTGCATCGAGCAAGCGCTCGATGAGGAATCGCGCGCCCTCCACCGGGCCCGGCTCCTCCCTGCCCAGGTCGAGATCGCCCTGGCAGCCGCTGACCTCGCGAAGGCGCGCGCGGCCGCGGGAGAGCTCGATGCCATCGCCAAGACCTACGGAAGCGATGCGCTCGACGCAGCCGCCTGCTCGGCCCGGTCGATGATCGCTCTTGCCGAAGACGATGGGCGTGAGGCAGTTCAGAACGCTCGCCACGCCCTCCGCTTGTGGCAGGAAGTCGGCGCTCCTTTCGAGGTCGCCCATGCGCGCATGCTGCTCGCGTCGGCATACCTGATCGAAGACAATGCCGACGGTGCCGTCCTCGAGCTGCAGGCGGCTGCGACCGGCTTCGCCCGGCTCGGCGCTGTCCCCGATTCGCGCCACGCACGCGAACAGCTTGAGGCGCTCGGCGCCACGCCGACGGCGATCAACCCTGCGGAAAAAAAGCAGACCAGGACGTTCATGTTCACCGATATCGTTCGTTCGACGAGCCTCGTCGAGGCGATCGGGGACGAGGCGTGGGCGGCCCTCCTCCGGTGGCACGACGAGACGCTGCGCCGGCTGTTCGCCGTCCACGGAGGGGACGAGGCGAATCACACCGGTGACGGTTTCTTCGTCGCGTTCGACGACGGCCTGCCGGCGATCGACTGCGCCGTTGCGATCCAGCGCACGCTCGCGGACCACCGACGGCAGCACGGCTTCGCCCCAGAAGTCCGGATCGGGGTTCACGTTGGCAGCGGTACTCGCTCAGGGCGGAATTATCACGGCAAGGACGTTCACGCGGCAGCCAGAATCGTTGCGCTCGGAGAGGCTGGCGAGATCCTGGTGAGCCGAACCGCGCTGCCAGACTCGCAGCTCCGTTACGACGTCTCCGAGCCGCGGTCAATCGCGCTGAAAGGCGTCTCGCGACCGGTCGAGGTCGTCAGGATCGACTGGCGCTAGACAGGCTCTCGGGCCACGCGCTCGACGAGCGAGCGAAGCACTCGAGGGATACCTATCTAGGCACGCGGCGTCCCTCGAGTTCCCCGCGCCAGCTGGCTACCGGTCTCGCCTCTTCGCGTCGGTGCGTTGTCAGCTGAGGATCACGTTGCTGCGGCCTGGGACGTAGCAGGTGCCGACTTGCAGCTGCGGCAACACGACGCGGACCTTGAGTCGAGCCCTGATCGACGAGCGGAACGTCACGGACGAGATCACCGTTGGGGCGACGCCCGTGCTGTTCGCGCGCAACAGCACGCGCTTGACGTTGACCCAGCGCCGGAGCGTGCCGTTGTAGCGCTGGAACGTCGCATACTTGCCGGCGAAGCTCTGCGCCGCGACGACCCGCAGCGAGTAGCGATGGGGCGCGACTTTCCGGAGCCGGAGCCGTGGGCGCACCTGCTCCGAGACTGCATTGCTCGTCGTGTTCTTTACCTTGGCCGTGTAGACCGTGTTCTTGCGCGGCGTGACGACGGCGATGAACGCGCCACCTGTGGCCGTCTGCACCGTCGTCATCTTCGTCGCCGCGGTCTGGCCGCACTCCTGGGCGAGGATGTCGACCTTCTCGCCGACCTTCTGGCTCGAGAGCACGCCGGAGAGCGCGACATTGCCCCCGTAGACGACG
>JACCTQ010000052.1 GCA_013812265.1 Actinomycetota bacterium | reverse complement strand
CCGCGACCGGCTCCCGCTCGGTGAAGGCCGCATTGACGACTTGCCAGGCGCGGCGCTGCGCCTCGAGCTCGTTTGGAGCTGCGACGCCGGCAATGAGCTGCTTTGCGCGGCGGGACCTCACAGCGCTTCCTCCGGGAGACGGTCCTGGAGGGCATCGAGCCCCCGCCGCAGCCGCGAGTTCACCGTTCCGCGGGGAAGCTCGAGCAGCTCGGCGATCTCTCCGGGCGTGTAGTCGAGCAGGTAGCGAAGGACGATCACCGCTCGGTGCTCCGGGGAGAGCGAGGCGAGCGCCTGCGCGGTCGCCTTCGAATAGGGACCACCAGCCGGCTCAGGGTGCGTCCCTGGTGCGGCGAGCTCGGGAACCTCGCCGTCACCGACCTCGGCACGCAGCGTGCGAGCGCGAGCCCAGTCGATGGCGCGGTTGACGGCGATGCGGTGGAGCCAGGGCCCGAACGGGCGCCGGCGGTCGAAGCGGTCGAGCGCTCGGATCGCCGCCAGGAAGGCTTCCTGCGCGATGTCCTCGGCCGCCGGGCCGTCGTGGACAATGAGGTAGGCGGCCCTGTAGGCACGGGGCCAGTGCGCGCGGAACAGGGCCTCGAGATCCGAGACCGACCCGGCCTGGGCGCCTCGCACCCAGGCGCCCTCGCCGTGGCCGAAGCCCACCATCGCGCGAGGACTATACGAGCCGCTTTGCCTGTGAGGTCCATCTCGGGGACTACGGCTCGCCGGCAGCCTGAGGTCCCCCGACCTTCCGGGGACCCGCCGGCCCCCCCCGGTTCGTAGCTGACGTGTGGGAACTCGCGGGCTCACGGCGGTGTAGATGGTCACAGCGCGACGAAAGGAGTGTCGATCGATGTACGCGATCCGGTGTCTGGCAGTCCTCCTACTCCTCGTCCCGGCCACAGCCGCGTGCGGTGGCGGTGAGGAGCGCAACGGGAGCAGCCTCTCACTCGAGGGGGAGACCTTCTCCATCCAGCCGGCCGGTCAGGGCGGTCGACTTGTCGGCTACGACGCCAGCTCCGGCGAGCGGCGCTTCTCTCTCCCGCCGGGGCTCACGACCGCGGACGGCACGCGTCATTTCGCGAGCACGGTTGGTCGCAGTGGAACGACGCTGGGGCAGTTCGACGCCTCGAGCGGCGAGATCGTCCGCACGGTGAAGCTCCGGGGCCGCTGGTCGCTCGCCGGCCTCTCGCCGAACGGGCGCTGGCTGGCGCTCGAGCGCGCGACGCAGACGCCTGGCCGTACGCACATCGCGATTACCCGGGCAGACAGCGGACGCCCGGAGCACGTGCTCGAGCTCGGGGGCGATTTCGACGTCGATGCCGTGTCCGCGGACGGACGCTCGCTGTTTCTCATCGAGCACCTCGCCGACGGCCGCTATCTGATCAGGCTGTACGACCTGGCGAACGAGCGCCTCCTGCGAGGGTCGCTCCGCGAAAAGGGATCCGAGCAGATCATGACCGGGTACGCCTGGAGCGGCCTCGCGTCTCCGGACGGGAAGTGGTTGCTCACCCTGTTCATCGACACTCGAAGACGGAACGCGTTCGTGCACGCACTCAACCTGAAAACCGGCACGCCCGCGTGTATCGACCTACCGTCCGGCGCCGGCGGCTTCGAGATGCTCAAGCGGTATTCGCTGTCGTTGCACCCGGGTGGCGACCACCTGTTCGCAGTCAACCCGGCCCTGGGTGTGGTTGCGGATGTCGATCTCCGCCGGTTGCGAGTGTCGAACGAGGTCGAGTTCGCGCGCACAGCTGGAGCGGTCTCAACGGTGAGCGCGATCTCGAACGACGGGAGAACGCTGTACTTCGCCAGCGGCTCACGACTCTGGGGGTTCGACTCCCCGCAAGGTCGCGTGCGCGGTCCCTATTCGGTTGACGGGAGCGTGGCGGGCGTTGACTTCAGCCGTGACGGCCGCCGCCTCTATGCGGTGACAGTCGGAGGCCGCGTGATCCTCTTCGATGCGGCTGGAGGGGAGAAGATCGCCGCGTAGGAGCTGGAAGCGGATCGAGCGCGCCAGGCGCTTCGCCGATCCGCCCACTTCGCCGATCCGCCCACCAAGCTCACCTAGGCCGGCACCGAGGCGGCCTCGGTCGCATCCGCGATCTCCCGTACGACCTCGACGATGTCCCGGTTCGTGTTGTAGATGCGGAGCTGGCGCGTGGCGCCGTTATTCCGACCCAGGATCTCCCTGATGCCTTCCAGCTCCC